>NZ_JBYSWK010000094.1:0-6146 GCF_058781025.1 Heyndrickxia sp. FW510-T9
ATGGTAATTATGGGTTGATAAAAGAAAATCTGCTTCCGATTTAAAAAGTGAACTTTCCAAAAAAATATCCAAACGACATTGAAATCTATTATTTCTCCACGCTAACTTAAATACTTATGATGAGCTTTTTTATTTCATTCTTTTTCATTGGAAATTAATAAATTTCTGATATTATTCTATTTTAATGTTCCCAAGGTCGACGGGTTCCTAGTAGATCAGCTAGTTGTTTACTATTTGAACGCCGTAGTTTTCGGGCAGCAGCTCTTTCTGCAGCACCTTCATGAAGATAAATCTCTTCTTTCGTTTCAGGGACAACTTTTACTACATTTGTTGGTTTCCCATCTTCTCCAAGTGCTACAAACGTCAAAAAAGAAGTAGCACAAACAATACGTTCACCTGTTAATAGATCTTCTGCAATAATTTTCACAAATACCTCCATGGAAGTATTATGTGTCCACGTGACAAATGCTTCAAGTGAAACCTCATTATCTACTTTAACAGGTTGCAAAAAGTCAACTGAATCAGTAGATGCAGTAACTACTTGACCTCTTGCATGTTTCATTGCGGAAAGGGCCGCAACATCATCAATGTGAGCCATTAGCTTACCGCCAAATAAAGTGTTGTGATTATTTGTATCCGGTGGCAAGACATGACTAGACTTGAAGGTTTTTGTATCTTTCACATAACGGATTTCATTCATTAGCTAGAATCCTCCTTAGTAATACACTGTTTTACATAATTCGTATTCTCGAAGCAATTAAAAATATCCTTTTTTTAAAAAAATTTAATTGTTATGATAATAATCTATTAATAAAACAAAGGGGGATGAAAATGGTTGAAAAGGTTATTGAAGTAGATAATGCAATACTTTGGACTGATAAAAGGGGAAATGGAAATGTTCCAGCTATATTAATAAGTGGTGGACCTGGAACCTGTAATTATATGGAGCCAGTATCTAATCTTATTGAGAATTTTTGTGAGGTTATTATGTTTGACCCTAGAGGCTGCGGACGTTCTAGTTATGATTTGGATGGATACGATTTACAAACGTGTATCGAAGATCTGGAGAGTATTCGTCAAGCATACGGTTATAAAAAATGGATGGTTATTGGGCACTCATGGGGGGCTGATTTGGGATTAGCATATTCTCTTTTATACCCAGATTCTTTATTAGGATTTGTATCTATTTCCGGAACTGGAATCCAAAATGATAGAGATTGGAAGAATATTTATAATCAAAATAAAGCAGAGAAAGGTGAAAAGTTACCTGAATTTGAATATCCTTACAATAAGATTGTTCACCGTTCTTTAATTGATTCATGGCGTTCATTTATTAAAAGTCCATCATTACTACAAGATATTTCACAGATAGATCTTCCTTCCTTATTTATTTTTGCAGAAAAGGATATGCGACCATCGTGGCCGATCCAACAAATCTCAAATCTTATTAAACATTCTAATTATATAGAGTTAAAAGATGTAGAACATTATATGTGGTTGGATAAGGAGAATGAATTGGGGAATGTTCTAAGTGAATTTATAAATAACTTTTTGGAATAAAAAATAGTAACTTTGATTAGATGAAAAAAGAAAAACTTTGAAATGCAAAAAAATTAGCATTGAAAATAATTTCGAAGTATTTAGAAACCAAAACAAAATGATATCCGTATAAATAATTGTGTAACTGAAGGAGGGGGACTATGTACGAAGAGCTAAATGAACAGCTTGTACGCATTAAAGGGAATCTGAAAAAGAAACAGGTATGGGAAAAACAAGTAACTGAATACCAAAAGGAATTAACGGAATTAAGGAATACCATTTCACAATTAGAAAATAAATTGAATGAAGACAAAATGGATATACAAAAGCTAGAAACTATTAGTATAACGAATTTATTTGTGACAGTTCTAGGAAAAAAAGAAGATCGGCTAGATAAAGATAAACAAGACATCGTTAAGATTCAGTTGCAATTAGATGCTGCTACGAAATCGAAAAACGATATTGTTCATGAGTTAGATGATTTACAAACTAAGTTAGCTGAAGTGCAAGATTCTGAGTATGAATACGAACAAATATTATTTAAAAAGGAAAGTTTAATTAAGGATAGCCAGTCTCCATATTCTATAGAACTATATAATCTAAGCCATCAAGAAGCAGATATTAACGCCTATTTAGTTGAATTAACTGAAGCAGTGGATGCGGGAGAAGAAGTTTATAACGCATTATGTAACGCTGTTCATTCATTGGAGAAAGCACAGAACTGGGGAACATATGACATGCTTGGTGGTGGTCTCATCGCTACTTCAGTCAAACATAATCATCTAGACAGTGCAAAGGAATTTGTGAATGAAGCTCAATCAAAGATGCGGAAATTTCAAAAGGAATTATCAGATGTCGATGAAATGACGGATGTTCATATCGATATATCTGATATGCTCAAGTTTGCAGATTTCTTCTTCGATGGTTTAATAGTAGATTGGATGGTTCAAGGTAAAATAAATCATGCCTTAAAACAGGCGGAAGATCAGCAATACAAAATAAAAAGCATATTGGAACAATTAAAAAGGAAAGTGAAAGAAAATCAAGGGAATTTAGCAAATGTTAAAAAGACTCGGAAGGAACTTGTAGAGAGTTTATCATAACAGAAAATAAAAAACTGCTTTGTCACTAACAAGCAGTTTTTTTACATTGAATTTTGTAACGAATGCGCCTAATTCTGTATCAATTTTTTCATCGCTTTCATCTGACCTAAATGGTCAGCTTCATGATAAAGCATGAATGCAAATAAATCGCTAAATGTTTCAATGTTTCCAAATGGAAATTTAAAAGGAAGTGGTCTAGCAAAAAAATCTTCAGAAAGCGCTTGAATTCTGGAAGATTGTTCCTCTAACTGTTGAATTAATAATTCAACAGTTGGGATATCACCTTTCCAATCTGCTGGTATTGAGCCCATTGCAAACCATTCATTATAGGTAGCAGGTAAGTTTGCGGACAATTTGGGATAGCCAAACATAAAGCTTTCTGCAGTCACAAGGACATGACCGATATGCCAGTGGATGGTATTATTAAAACCATTTGGCTGAACTTCAGCTGTTTTTTCATCTATGCCTTTAAGGAATTTTAAAAGCATATTTCTTGTAATCTGAAATTGTTTCATCATTCATGATCCCTCCTTCTTAAAGAATACGAGAATTCCCCTTTAAAGTAAAAGAAAAAATCACAAATGAACCATATGAATAAATGTCATAAATTATGTTCTTGAATAGCCTTTTTTATGAAATTCCGTTATGTGATTAAAAAGCTCTTTTCCATTAGGTACATGTAATAATGGCTTCAGCGAGTAAAACATAGCGCGATATTTTTCAGGTACCCAAATATAAGAGTGAGCATAATCAGTTAGCTGAAAACTGCATTTTATCCAAAATTGACATCTTTTTTCATTTATTTTGGATTTTTCAGCTTCCACTTCTACAATTACAAGAGATTGCTTTCCGCTTTCTTGGCACCATTCTTTTATGTATTCGACCATCATTTTTCCAATGCCATGGTTTTGAAATCCTTTTTTTACAGCTAGATAATCAAGTATTAAAACATCTGGGTCCGCTACTTTACCAGATAGCGCCATAGCAACTAATTCGTTTTCAATATACCCTAAATGTAAATAGCACATGTTCATGTAAAACATTTTTTGAATAATGGAGCGTTTTTTTCGGCTATGTTCCGGAAATGCTTGTTCATAAATTTTTTCCGCTTCAATCCATATAGATTCATTCCATTTATACAGGGTCTGAAATTCCATATCCTAATTCCTCCATAGGTAGTTTTTGTTACGATACTGCATCATAGACATTTTATCAATTATGGCAGCTTGAAATTCATCATTACAGGATTTAATCTTGATTGGTAGTAAAAAGATTATTGTGACAAAGGAATTTGAAGATGAGCTATCGAATCTTATTAATAGATTTATTGTAAAAAAAATCGTTTTCATTTCAATTTAATATTTATATGGTATATTAGTAATAGTTTTTTTACTCATAGGAATATATTGGAGGAGATGGATTGCTTTGCTACCGAACTTTCCTTTTATATTAGGGCATGTATCTGCAATACCACATACGGAAAATATCTATCAATTGTGGCTGATATTATTTTGTGATCTTTATTTGGTGATATCTGGAGCTATTTTTGTGTATCAATTATTTAAAGTGAAAACGACACGTAAAACAGCTATTAATTTTGGTATAGCTCTATTGGTTAGCTGTATTCTTGTTATTGTGTTTGGAAGTGCATGGGATTTACTTGGATAATGTGAGATAGGGAGGTTCATAGATTTGAAATTTTATCGATTATGGGTACTTGCATTTTTTCTGAAATTTGCTGGATCTGCTTGGGATGCTTCTTACCATTTCAAATATTTATTCGAAAAATATTCAGTTCCGCATATCGTTAATTTTATGGGATTTGCATTAGGGGCTTACCTATTGTTTTTAGAGTGGAGAAAGCCTAAATATATGGATGCCTTTTCAAGAAATTTAACGACCATTGGCTATGTAATTTTTCTAGTAGGAATACCATTAGATTTTAGCTATCATATTAAATTTGGAATAGATTTAACGACATGGAGCCCTACTCATTTCATTTATTATATAGGCACTGGTATTATGATTGTTGGTGCATGGAGAGCCTATTATATTTACACACATGATATAAAACCATCATGGAAGTCGATTCATACTTGGTTTGCGATGTTTATGTTAGAATGTCTCGTCTTTCCGAACATGCAGCAGGAAAATGGTGCTATATCATATGATCAATATATTCATGGACATTCGATTGCAACGAAGGAAATATTAGTTTTAATAAAAGATCCTGCATCGCAAATTTTCGGAGGGGTACCACAATGGATATACCCAACTTATTCTGTATTAGTAGTATCATTATTAACACTTGTTGTTATCCGCTTATTTAAGGATCGCGGAATACCATTTGCAGCTGCAGCTCTTTACATTTTATGTAGATTTGTTGGAAAAACAGCCTTTTTTGCTGTTCATTATCCAACATCCTATGTTCCGATAACTTTTATATTTATTCCGCTTTTATATTTATTAATAAAAAAACAAACATGGCTTGCAGGATTATTGGGGAGTATATTTTATTTCCTAAGTATATATTTCATTTATAAATCCGGAGTACTTATTACTCCACCAATGAATATTTGGTATATTGTACCAGTAGCATTAATTGGGGTTGCACTTGCGGTTATTATTCCAATGATTAAAAAAGAAAAAACCATTCAACAAGATTATCAAAATGTGGCAAGATTATAATCTACTTGTCTAATGTGAGCAATCATGTTATATTTATTTAGCGATGAGCTATTTGCATAAGTCGAAGGTACAAGCTTAAGTGCTAACGTATGAATGTGGTCATACGACACTTCGCCGCAATACGCAAGGAAAGACGCCTGACGAATTTCAGGCGTCTTTTATTTTTTTCTATATTTTTGAAAAAAAAATACCGGCATTTCAGCCGGCAAAGATTAGGTATATATAAAAGGGGGGGTGCTGCTTGTCCTTGCAACAATTATATCTTACATAAGGTTCACTAGATTCTAATGAAATAAAGATTATATTTGGATTAGAATTACTTAATGGATATTTAATATAAATGAAAACGAATTTGATTATCTAAACATAATGCAGTTGAAAATAGGTGACCTTTTTTCAACTGCATTATGTTTTGTGAAAACCTGATCTCTTTTGGAGATCAGGTTTTTTTATGGTTTTTGTAATGAGGATAATGTGATAGTGGGAAGGATTCTGTAGTTCACATAAAAAGGGGAATGGGTCACATTAGTTGGAAAGCAGGGCACATAGAACAGCAAACGTGGCACATGAAATTGGATTGGGGGAGCGAAAGGAATGGTAGGGCACATAAAAAGGAGAATAGGTCACATTAGATGGAAAGCAGGGTACATAGAACAGCAAATGGGTCACAATAAATTGGAAGGGCACATAAAAAGGAGAACGGGTCACATTAGATGGAGAGCAGGGCACATAGAACAGCAAACGGGTCACAATAAATTGGATTTGGGGAGCGAAAAAATTGGAAGGGCACATAAAAAGGAGAATGGGTCACATTAG
>NZ_JBYSWK010000095.1:0-6070 GCF_058781025.1 Heyndrickxia sp. FW510-T9
CATATATTATGTTGGTGTATAATGATCAATATGATATTAAAAGGAGAACCTTTCTATGGTGATTTCAAGAGATAAATCAATTGGATCTGCTTCCGTTCGTACTAGTAAAAAAATGAGTCGGATTTTGAATGTATATTTAAAGCCTTTTAACATCACAACGGAACAGTGGAGTGTATTGAGAACACTAAGTGAGACAGACCATATTTCTCAGAAGGAATTAGCCGATTCAGCGGATAAGGATCAGGCAACACTCACCAAAATTCTCGATTTGCTGGAAAAACATCAATTTGTGAAAAGAATTGCAAATCCAGCAGACAGACGTTCCTTCTTGATTACTATTACAGAAAAAGGAACCAATCTTTGTATGGAAGTAGCTCCATTTATAGAAGACATTTTTACAAAAATAGTTAATGGCATTGATGAAAAATCACTTGCTATTTATCAAGAAGTATTACTCACACTTGAAAGGAATATCGATTTGCTACTAGAGAAAGAAAACAACTAGAAAGAAGGAATTATGGAAATGAACAAAACATCTAAGTTGTGGACAAAACAATTTGTAGCCATTGTCGTGATGGCTTTTTTATTTTTTCTATGTTTACAATTGCTTACAGCAGGATATCCGGCATTTATTACTGAAGTGAAACAAAATCCGACGCAAGGGGGATTAATGACGACTGTCTTCATGTTGGCAGCGATAATTACACGACCTCTCATCGGATATTTAATGCATCAGGTTAATGTGAAAATGATGAGTATTTTTTCATTTGCCTTTGTAGCAATAACCGTTGGACTTAGTTACGGTCAGGATTCGATTGGTTATTTAATTTTACTTAGAATTTTTCACGGGATTGGTTTTGGGATTATGACTACTATTCTTGCCACAATGGCAACGAATATTATTCCAAAAAAGAAGCTTGGAGAAGGAATCGGCTATTACGGTTTAGCAACAAGTGTTGGAACAAGTATGGGACCGATGTTGGGACTAGCCGTTTTGCAATATTATTCCTTTAATTTATTATTGATAATTTCTGTTTTATTAGCGGTTATTACATTAGTTTTCAGCTTTTTTATCAAGCAGCCGCAATCATCAGCATCAAAAAGAGTGGAGAAAGAAAAAGGTGCATTCAAAAAATATGCCTTTGATAAAACCGTATTTATTCCTTGTATATTAACGGCCTTTTTTACGATTACATTAAGTGGTGTCATCAGTTTCTTAAGAGAGCTTGGTAAAGAGGAGAATATCAGTGGATCCGTATCATTATTCTTTTTAGTGATGGCCATTATCATGATTGTTGCTCGCCCTTTATCCGGCCGCTTGTTTGATACGTTAGGCCATAAACTAATCATTTATCCTGCAACCATTTGTGGGATTATCGGATTATTCCTTTTATCGGTTACACATAGCTCTTGGTCACTCCTACTAGCAGGCTTTTTCTATGGAATTGCGTATGGAACCGTCACACCAGCCCTTCAAGCTATTGCTGTCAGCCTTGTGACGAAAGAGAAGCAAAGTACTGCAAATGCTATGTTCTTCTCCTCAATGGACTTAGGAATGGCTGTCGGTTCAACAGGTCTCGGCATATTAGCTACCTATACTGACTATCATTTTATCTACGGTTTTTCTATTATATGTTTAGTGGCATTACTCATCGTCTATACACTCCTTTTTGGTAGAAAAAGAAGCATGGACATGGTACCAGCTACTCAAAATATGTAAAAAAAAATCGGTAGCTTTTTGCTACCGATTTTTGCTTTGATGCCTGACACCACTTATATTAAACTCTTTTTTTCAAAGTGTATGCGTTTGTTTAACATATACATAATTGGTGCACCTATTGCCATTACTGCAAATTCTCCAATTGCGGTTGTAAGCCATGTATATAAAAATGGCCAGTGTAAGGCTAAATGTAGCTCTATTGCAATCAAGAACATCGTAATAGTAAATACAATTGTGTTCACAATCATCCGAGTCCAAACATTTTTTATAAAACGGCATACGAAAATGGTAATCAATAATGAAATTACGGATTGACCAAAACCGAAAACAAGATCATAGGCACGCGTTGGTGAAAAAAATAGATTTGTAAGAAATACACCTAATAAAACACCATAAATAAATTTCTTATTAAATACAACTAAATGATTGAACATTTCGGAAAAACGAAATTGGATAGCTCCAAATGCAAGTGGTTGAATAAAAAATGAAACGGCAATGTACAAGGCTGCAACAATTCCGTTCCCGACAAGCGTTTTTACTTTCATATGAAATTCTCTCCTTAGTTTTTTATCGTGGGATGGTTTCGAACCACGTATTACATACACAAAGTATAATGATAGGCAAATTTTATCATCTAGTCAATTGATTTTTCTTCCAAAAGTACTATCTTTCCTTGTCAACTGGAACAAAATAATGGTCTTTACGATATGCTAATGCTTCCATCGTAGCAATCAACTCCCCGTCACTTTCTACTTTAATGTTATACCAAGCAGTTCGATGGTTTCTTTTCTCTTCCATGGCAATTGCTTTTAACCGAGAACCTTTATTACCTGGTGCCATAAAATTAACGGTAGTGGAAAGACCCACAGATGTTTTTCCGTAAGAATTACAGGCAACAGCAAACACAAAATCAGCAATGGCAAAAATAATCGCTCCATGCACCGTTCCGTGAGCATTTACCATATGATCCGCTACATCAAGCTCTGCAATCGCCATACCTTCGCCCATTTCGACTAATTCAATCCCCAAAAACTGTGCATATGGTTCACTTTTCAAGATTTGAAAAATTTCATCCTTATACTGATGATGCAGCTCTTTTTCATTAACATCTCGTTTCAATATGATTCCTCCCAATCATTCCTGTGATAAGGTAATTATATACTATTTTGAATTTTCGATATTAATGAGCTAATGATTTTCATCTAAATAACTTTTTTCATTAAACCTATTTACATTGACGTTACGTAAAGGTGTATATTGATGTTGTCAGGAGGGATAACACGTGGAGTACACAGTGCAAAAACTAGGGAAAATAGCGGGAGTCAGCACGAGAACACTACGATATTACGATGAAATTGGAATTCTTAAGCCGGCTAGAATTAATTCATCCGGATATCGAATCTATGGTCCCGGGGAAGTTGATCGTCTCCAGCAGATTCTTTTCTATAGAGAATTAGGAGTCAACTTGGAGAATATCAAAAATATCATGACAGATCCGTCATTCGATCGTACCAATGCATTGAAGGAACATCGTGAAAAGCTTCTGGCAAAGCGTGAGCAACTGGAAGAATTAATTGCAAATGTAGATAAAACAATAGCAGTAACGGAAGGGAGAATGATCATGTCTGACAAAGAAAAATTTGAAGGATTTAAGCAAAAGTTGATAGATGACAATGAAAAGAAATATGGAGCGGAAATCAGAGCAAACTACGGAGATGAACAAGTAGATAAATCCAACCAGAAAATCAAAGGTTTGACTGCAGAACAATATAAAGAATTGGAAAAATTGGGTGTGGAAGTTCTTGTGACGTTAAAGGAAGCGATGGAAACCGGAGATCCTGCAAGCGAATTAGCACAGAAAACCGCGGAATTACATCGTAAATGGTTGAGCTACACCTGGTCTAGCTATAGTAAAGAAGCTCATGCTGGTCTAGCTCAAATGTATGTGGGTGATGAAAGGTTTGCTGCATATTATGATAAAGTGCAACCGGGGGCGGCGGAATTTTTGCGAGATGCGATTCATGTTTATACTGGTATGAAAAAGTAAATTGATTAAGCGATTGGGTCCCAATCGCTTTTTTCTCTAGGAAATTATAAGCGAGTCAGGGAACGTGCAAAAAATCGGATTGTGTTGGGAAAACAGAGACGATAAAGACAGAATCGTTCCCGAATAGAAGAGACAAAGGGAATCCCGGTAACAATAGTAGAAGAATCGTGCCCGAAAGGAAGAGAGTGCATGGAAAGTGGGAACAATAGTAATAGAATCGTTCCTGAAAAGAAGAGGGTACGGTGAAAGTGGGAACAATAGTGATAGAATTGAGTTTTAAAAAAAAGAGAATGCAAAAATGCGGTAACAATAGAGCGGGAACCTTATTCGATATAGTGATTAGAGCATGTAATCAGAAACTATATAAGTACACTAGTGCCAAATTCCCAAATATCCCGTAAGCAAGTTTGCTCAAAATCATTGACCAACCTTAACCGGAAAATCAAAATCATTCGTTTTTATGAAATTATTAATCTTCTTATTAATAATTATGTAACCTAATGTGATGAAACCTACAAATATCCTGCTAGATATTTGTGTGTATATAAGCATGCTACTATAGGAATTTACCCCATATGCATGTAGCAGCCATGCTTTAAGCGAGCTAAGAAAAAGACCGCGCACGAAAAACACTAATGTGAGCCATTGAAATAACACAAAGTTCGCTTTTACAGAAAATAAGGCGAGACTGTTTTTCCGCGGTTGTCCGGATAGTGCAGCAAAATCAACTGAAAAATAAAGTGCTAAAGGTTTTTTTATGAAAACCGAAAGTAGGAATATCATAGCAAAAACCAATCCTGTATAAACTTGGTTCCATAACATTTTTTCAGCGGATCCAGACAATAAATCAACACTGGTGCTAATAAATAAGGAACAAATCGCATATAATCCTGTTAAATTAAATTGACGCACCTTAAAGAAAATATATATTGTGTAAATAAACCCCGGAACTGTTGATAATAGCATCGCAAAATAATCACCGATTATTTCTTTCCCACAATTCCAAATAAGCATTGGAACTACGATATAAAATAATATGTCAAATGAGACGACTTGTTTTTTCATGGCCACTCCTTATTCATTATTTTGATATAAGTGTGCGATTGCTTGCTCAATGAAAGTAACAATCTCTTTATCAAATTTGTAGAATCCTATATTCTTATTTTCTTCATTACTGAGCTTCCATACTTTTCCTGCTAAGTTGAAATTACCTTTAAACATAGAATCAACTAAGTCAATCCAGCGTCTTGCCAAATCCTGAGCTTCTACTGATTTTGGGCTTACATGTATATTTTTTCGAACATCACTGATGAGCTCTACTATAAGATCCACCATTTCATTGTTGTCTCCAATTACAGGAAGCTTTTTAAGTACATTTTGTTCTTTTTTTGAAAAATAGTCCCTCCAAAGTTCTTCTAGACTTTCAGAATTCATGGAAATGGAAATAGTCTTAAATACTTCCTCCCAATTTGTCGTACCTTCTAATTCCATTAATTGAAGAAGACCATGAATATCCTTCTCCACTTTATTCAATCTTTCTTGCTCTTTTTTTAGTAGATCCAATCGTTTACATAAAGCGTCTTTTAATGACCATTCCTGATTGGCAAGGATCTCTTGGATAGTTTCAAGAGGGAAGCCAAAATCTTTTAATGCCAAAATATGCTGCAGCTTTGTTATTGCTCTGATCATAATAACGATGTCCACCGTCACTAATTTTACTGGGCTTTAATATACCAATTTCATCATAATACCTTAATGTCCTAATCGTGCAATTGCTTATTAGCGCTAATTTTCCAATTTTATACTTGAATGATAAAACATTACGTAACGTGAGATTCAAGTTTTTTTTATAAAATAGTTTTGAAAGCTTTAAGTCGTAACAAAAAACAACCGGGTTAATTTCCTAACGGGTTTACTTAAGAGGTGCAAACACTATAAAACACATAGTAAAACGCACTTGAATTCACAATATAATTCACAGAGTTTTTTTATTGATTTATCAACGTTTTGGCTAATTTCGATTGTTTTTCGCATCCTAATTAACACAGTAATTCGTGGGGTATGAAATAATTATTGGAGGGTGTGTGAATTTTTTGTGATTTAGTACGTGGAGATTGATCATTTAGTTTTAATGGACAATTTTCACGGGCACGCAGACTCCAACAGTATTTGTAGGGATGAGGAGACAGCCCCCACAGTTGCTTTGTATTTAACATCGCAAAACCTCTCAGGTGCATCTAAATGAGGTTCACTTGATTTTTTTTACATTAGAAGTTTTTTCCTTAATTGAGTAACCAGTGATA
>NZ_JBYSWK010000096.1:0-5721 GCF_058781025.1 Heyndrickxia sp. FW510-T9
TTATATATTGTTTAGGAAACTTTTTTCTTCAATGTTAATTTTACAGAAATTATTTTTTCGTGAATATATTGTAAATAAAAAATTTTCATTTTTTGATTACTTATTTACAAAACTAAAGTATTTGGATAGAATATTCTAAACAATCTAATATCAGAAAAAGGTTATGATGACGATGGTATGGAGAAAAGACTAAAGAGAGTCGGTGGGTGCTGGAAAAAAGGTATTTATATAGGGATAAAGTGGAACGGTCCTTTCCCAACTTATTACCAAGGGACGTGGTAATATCAAAAAGAAATATCAATTAGATCAGGCTTCTCAAAAATTACAACGATTTTCAGTAATAACTTATACATTAATAGGCGTTCCGTTATTTGGTTACACAATAAATCAAGATATGTATTTATTTTGGTTAATCTTATCATTGTTAGGTGGAATATCTCTAAGTAAAAAAAGTAAGCTTATACAGCCAAAAATAAGATTGAAAGTTTTATTATGTGAATTGATTGTTATTCTAACACTAGCTTTATGGATATTTTCAGATCTAATTGTACCTATGATCATAAAACAACTAGTATTTTTTGTAATAATTTCTATATGTGGCTACGTATATATGAAGTTATTGTTTAATGGAACTTTAACTAAAAACAACTTTAAAAAGTGAAACGTAGTTTGATAATTGATTATATTAATTGATTTAAGCATCCATTTAAAGGATGCCTTCTTTGTAAAGGGATACAATCCCGAAAATGCGGATTTTTAGCGCTAAGACCTTTGAGACAGGTCCCTGATTTTACTTAAAATTGTTTAGGCTGGTTTCATGAGGTTACTACATGATAAGGTAACAAAATCGAGGGTGGTACCGCGTTTCCCCATGCCCCTTATTATAGGCAGCAATGTCTGTTATAAGGGGTGTTTTTATTTTCTTAATGGCTGTTTTCGAATAAATTGTTGCTTTTCGCAAATTGTTTTAACTCCTAACATAGACTAGTTTCGGGGCATCTTTTCTTAAAAAAGATACCTATTCTAAAGGTGAATGAAGCAGTTTATACTATTTTCTAATATAAAAGCAACATAGTTTAAGAAAAGAACCTATATTGAAAGGAATGATGAATGGATGCTATTTAATCAACAATTTTTGTTCACGCCCGGCCCTACGCCAATATCTGACCGAGTGAAACTTGCTATGAACGAGCCGATGATTGCCCATCGAAGCAAGGCATTTTCGTATTTACTTGAGGATGTTTCTAAAAGACTTATGCCTATCTTTGGGGCAAAGGATCCTGTTTTACTAGTTACGGGCACTGGTACATCTGCATTGGAGGCAGCAACATGCAATATTGTAGAAGATGGTGACCATGTTGTAGTGATCGTTACTGGTGCTTTCGGTGAACGGTTTGCAAAAATTTGCGGAGCGTTCGGAGCAAATGTTCACTGCTTAAATATTGAATGGGGCAGAGCATGTGAACCAGATCAATTAGAAAGCTATTTGAAATCGTTGGATGTTCCAATTAAAGCCGTTTTCGCCACCTATTGCGAAACGTCTACCGGGGTTTTAAATCCTATTAAAGATTTAGGAAAGATAACAAAACAATATACAGATACCCTTTTTATTGTAGATGGAGTTAGCTGTATTGGAGCCGTTCCAGCTGATATGGAAGACTGGCAGATTGATATACTTGTTTCCGGCTCGCAAAAAGCGCTTATGCTCCCACCTGGATTAGCTTTTATTGCGTTGAATAGGAAAGCCAGAGAAACCGTTAAAAACTGTAGGACAAAACGATTTTATTTTGATTTAAACCGCTATTTGACTTCTTATTATGAAGAAACCTCCACTCCCTTTACACCAGCTGTATCCTTAATTGCGGGGGCACGTGAGGTTTGTAGTTTGATAGAGGAAGAAGGATTTGAGAATGTAATTGCGCGGCATCAGCTATTGAAAGAAATGCTGCGAAACGGGCTGAATGAGATTGAAATCCCGCTTTTTGTAGCTGATGATATCGCCTCCCCTACTGTAACATCTATTCAACCAGAGGAAAATACTTTAGTACCAATCAAACAGGGTTTACAGAAAAGATTTGGAATTGTCATTGCTGGTGGACAAAAGCATTTAAATGGAAAAATTCTGCGAATCGGGCATATGGGATATTCCACACCATATGATGTTTTAAAAGTACTAACAGGATTGGAAATGATTCAATCAGACCTATTGGGTAAGAATGTATTAGGTAAAGCAATAGCTAGAGCCGAGGAGGTTTGGAGAGATTGTATAAAGTGCTAGTGACAGATGCTATTAGTGAGAGCGGGCTATTGCCGTTATATGAACATCCGAATTTTGAGGTCGACCGTTATGATCAGCTGCAAACAAATGAACTTTTTTCAATAATAGGAAACTATGATGTTCTCATTGTGCGTAGCCAAACAAATGTAACAATGGAATTAATAGACATTGCACCACGTTTAAGAATTATCGCACGTGCAGGAGTTGGCGTTGATAATATTGATGTGGATGCAGCAACGAAAAGAGGAATAATTGTCATAAATGCTCCCGGTGGGAATACAATAGCCGCTACAGAGCATACCATGGCAATGCTGCTATCTTTAGCTAGAAAAATTCCTCATGCCCATCAGTCCACCATCAATGGAAATTGGGAACGAAAAAAATATCAAGGTATTGAGCTGTATGAAAAGACGCTAGGCATTATCGGTATGGGAAAAATCGGCACAGAGGTTGCTAAACGTGCGAAAAGTTTTCAGATGAATATTTTGGCCTATGATCCGTACCTTAGTGAGGATAGGGCGAATAAACTCGGGATTACAAAAGCAAATTTAGATGAAATCGCTGAGCGTTCTGATTTTATCACCATCCATACACCTCTGATAAAAGAGACAAAAAGTCTAGTAAATGAATCTTATATTCAAAAAATGAAAAATGGTGTCCGAATCATCAACTGTGCCCGCGGCGGTATTATTGATGAAAGTGCCTTACTAGAAGGCTTGCAATCAAGTAAAATTGCTGGCGCAGCGCTCGATGTATTTGAACAAGAGCCACCGGCGAATTTCGAATTATTGAATCACCCTAATGTTATTGTAACCCCGCATCTCGGAGCATCTACAGAAGAAGCACAGGAAAAAGTTGCTTTAGAGGTTAGTGCTGAAATCATCAATATATGTGAATATCAATCGATTCGTTCTGCCGTTAACATGCCGCAAATTACAAGTGAATCCCAGGCAAGAATGCAGCCTTACTTACAAATTGGGGAGCAGATGGCTCGAATCGCAATTCAATTATTAAAAACCGCACCAGAAAAAATTCAAATCGCCTATTTCGGAGAGCTATTAGATGAGGATACCAGTCTTCTGACTCGCTCCATCATTAAAGGCGTCTTATCCCATCACCTCAGTGATTCTGTGAATCTTATTAATGCATTTCATCTATTAAGAGAGCAAGGGGTTCATTACCAAATTCAAAAAGAGGTATCTAATAAGGGCTTTTCAAATTATATGGAGCTGACTTTGTATAAAAGTGGCAAAAAGGTGAATATCGCCGCAACTTCTATACATGGCTTGGGGGCAAGAATCGTGATAATCGATGACTATCGAATTGATGTAAAACCGGAAAGGCATCTCCTCTACATTAAACATCACGATATACCGGGGATGATTGGCCATGTAGGATCTATTTTAGGTGACCATAACGTAAATATCGGTACCATGCAAGTAGGCAGAACCACTGTTGGAGGTGAAGCCATCATGATACTTACATTAGATAAGAAGATAGATGATTCTGTTGCAATTCAAATCCAATCCTTAAAAGGCATCAAAGACATCCAAATCCTCGAGCTAAATTCTGGATACATCCTGGAAGAGACAACTTTTTAATTTAGAATAAATACAATCTGGTGTCAGGCACCAGATTGTATTTATTCTTATTTTCAAATGCTTGTAACCAATTTTTTTATATCCAGTACGGAGTCTAGAATAAATTCCGCGTTTTGTTCTTCGAATTCTGTCCGTGCATCCTTCCCGGAGAGTCCGGTTAACACGGCAGCGAATCGGCAGCCCATTTTTTGTGCAGCCAATAGATCTGCAAGAGAATCTCCGACAATTAATACTTCATTGCCATTTTCAATTGGCAAGGCTAGATTTAACACCTCATCTATTGTTGCACTTTTTCCTTTCAGTGCCATTAAGTAAGTAAATGGATGCGGTTTTGCCAAAGCAATGCCTTTACCTATAGTATTCTCTGCTTTTAATACATCATCAGCTGTAACAATATGCTGAACGTTATATTGATCCAGCCACCCTAATGCTGCAAATGGCTCAATCGTTTCTAGTTCCGGTCTACCCGTACCTATTCCTATAGAAACGCCAGAGTCTCTTAAGAATTGAAACATATCTGTAATTTCCTCAGGTGTTGCCAGCACTTTCTCATCCGCTAAAAATCCTTTTTTACCTGTTTGAACCGATGGCCTCCCAGTGGACGCTAATATATTTTTGTCCCCAACATACCATTCTTGGGAACAATGCTCACAAATGGACCAAAGTGATCCTTTTTGTTTAAAAATCTCTGATTTGACTCCTAGCTTTTCTTCCACAAGCTTATCCAGAACGACAAATAAATCTCGCTTAGTTTGCGGAAATTTTTTAAAATCCTTTAAAAATCTATTAAAATGAATTTCAACCTGGTATTGTTGCAAAACATCTTTTATTTCCAGCAACGTCTTTCTTTCAATTTCATTTTTAAACCAATTCTCAATTCGAGAATGTTCTTGATCATTGATTTGTGATAAAAGATGGATGAGTTGATAACTAAATGTGATATAAATCATATCCCAATTGGCATTTAAGCCTCTTGATTTAAAAAATTTTAAAATCTGGTCCTCTTCTTCAAAAACCTGTTTTCTAATGCTCGTAATTTCATCATCAGAATAACTCGTTTTAAATTTTTCGGGAGCTATCCCTAGATAATTATCACTGTTCAAAAGCTCCCAAACCGTTAAGGCAGACGCATCAAAATATCGTTCTTCACTCAATAAAACACCATCAACATCAAATAAAATAGTTTGAACCAACGACAATTCCTCCTACCACTAGACAGTTTTATCTCACTAGTTTATCACAGTAAAGTTAAATACACGTTAGCTTTAGAAAAAAAGGGCAAAAGGGAATAGTTAAATGGACCGGGTCTCTCATTCTATCAAAAAAATGGGACAAGGGAACCGTCCCTCATCCCACTTTACTGGTGGATTGAATCGAAATCTCCAAATATAGTGTACCTACCTCGAGTTGTTTCATCATAATTCAGGCGTTCCACAATTTAATTCAGGCACTACTCTTCATATTTCAGGCATTCCTCAAATTTTCAGGCACAGCTCAACATAATCTAGGCGTTCCACAATTTAATTCAGGCACAACTCTTCATAATTCACGCGTTCCTCAAATTAATTCAAGCACTACTCTTCATAATTCAGGCGTTCCACAAATTAATTCAGGCACTACTCAATATAATTCAGGCGTTCCTCAATTTATTCAGGCACTACTCTTCATAATTCAGGCATTCCTCAAATTATCAGGCAGCAACTCATCATTATTCAGCATTCCTCAAATTATCAGGTAGCAACTCTTCATAATTCAGGCGTTCTACAAATTAATTCAGGCACTACTCTTCATAATTCAGGCGTTCCTCAAATTATTCAGGCACTACTCTTCATAATTCAGGCG
>NZ_JBYSWK010000097.1:0-5466 GCF_058781025.1 Heyndrickxia sp. FW510-T9
TTCCATTCACCATCATTCACTCTGTATTGTGTTGATTGTACGTCAGATAAATCATCAGTTGCAGAAAGTTCAACTGAAACATCAGAAGTATACCAGCCATTTTCGCCTTCAGTTCCAGTAACCGTCGCTGTTGTGACAGGTGAAGTTTCATCTGTTACATTGATAACAATTTCTTTCACTGCAGAGTTTTGTCCCGCGTCATCAACCGTAAGCTTTACTGTATTCTCCCCTACTGTTAATCCATTGATGGATGCTTTAAATGTCCCATCTTGATCTAAAGTAATCGGGGTAGTACCTTCTTGCTTTTCACCTTTGCTATTTGTTAGTTCATACTTTGCATGTAATTTTGAATTGACATCGAAATCTTCATCTACCGCTTCAACTACTGCAGGAGCCAAATCGATATACTTGTCAACAATACTACCTGAAAGTTCAAAGCTTGGACTTGTAGCTGAATAGCTATCTTCTGTTACAATTTTCGGTACTGACGATTTAATAAAAATTGGATATAGATCTACCGGTGCAACATCTACAGAGGTTATGTTTCCTTGTTTATCGGTAGTATAAGTATATATCGAGAGCACATATACTCCATCTGGTGCTTTCACTTTTTTACCAGTATTCCAATCCGTGTAGGTTCCATCAAACTTAGCTGTTTTTGCTCCAGTTGATGTTGAAGAAACCCCTACTATATATCCAAAATCGACATCTTCTTGTGTTGGATCCCAAAGTTCAATAATGGTGTTCTTTTGACTATTATAGAACTCATAACGAACTGTAGTACTATCTAATTTGCCATCTCCATTTGGCGAAATATCATTGCTATCAATTGTAAAGCTCTTTAATCCTGTTGGCGGAGAAAAGTTAGCAGCAAATGGTAAAATTAATTTTGTTTTACCATTTTTATTGTTAATGTGAATGTATCCTAATAACTCATTACCAGTAGTTCCAGTCCCTTTTGGAACAGTTAAAGTTACCTTCAATGCTTGCTCACCAGAACCTGGTAGCGTAAAGCTTGACATGTCAACCGTAACGTTCGCACCTGCTAGTGTACCGGTCGCTGCCTTTGTCGTTTCAACTGTAACATCATAATCACTTGCATTACCAGTTAGGTTTTTCACTTTAACATCTTTAGTAATGGTTACTTCACTACCTGTTGCAACGTTTCCGAAAGTAATTGTTCCTTTGATATTATCAATATTGGTATGGGTACTATCATAAGTTGTTTTGTCATATGAATATGCCAACGCTTCTGTTGTTGCAGCTTGAAGCGGCTGAACAAGTCCAGGTCCTTGGGCAAAGACATCATATTTTTTCGTGTCAAGTTGTTTCGCAGTGTTAGAGATTGCTACTTTAATATCGAATGGAGACCAATTTGGATGTTGTGATTTAAGTAATGCTGCAATACCTGCGACATGCGGTGTAGCCATACTTGTACCAGTAAAACGATCATATGCCTCATCATATGATGCATCTGGATAATCCTTCCCATAAGCTGGAACGGACGACATAATATTTGTTCCTGGTGCTGTAATATCTGGCTTTAAATCATAATTAGGATTTGCTGGACCACGGGAACTGGAATCATTCACGTCATCCCCAGTAGTCTGGCCAGTTGTATAGTTACTGAATGTTACCTTACCTGATTTTCCACCCAATGCAGCGACTAGTGCATTTCCATCTGTATATGACATGGAGAATGATGGGATGAACGTAAATGAATCTCCTAAAAAGGCATTATCAGGTGGCCCCGGGTTTCCAGAACCTGTTGCAGAATTATAAATAATAATCCCTTTGGCTCCTGCTGCTTTTGCTGCTGCCAATTTATCCACATAAGCAATATCTCCACGAGAAACAAGTGCAACCTTGTCTGTAACATCTAGATCTTTATAATTATCTGCTGATCCAACACCTGGTACTGGTACTAAGTCAAAACTACCAGTAAGCACACTAGCAGGATCCTGTCCAGATTTCCAAGCCATCATATCAAGGACGGATTCTTTTGAATACGTACCACCTTCAATTTTTACAGTTGCTTTTTTCGTTGTTTCAGGAACAGTAGAGTTTGCAACAGAAATAGCAAATGCCGCAGTAGAAGGGCTTCCGATTGTTCCTCTGTTTGGACCGTCGTTACCAGTTGCAACAACAGCTGTTGTACCAGCAAGCATTGCATTATTAATAGCAATCGCATCAGATGATACTTGGCTATTAGTAGCGCTACCTAGTGATAAGTTAATAATGTCCATCTTTTCCTGTACTGCTGTATCGATAGCTTTTATGATACCGGAATTGGATCCACTTCCGTATGCACCTAATGCTCTATAGGCATACAATTCTACTTTCGGTGCAATACCTATAACTTTCTTGCCCTGTGCGGCAATTGTTCCCGCAACGTGTGTTCCGTGTTCCGTGTAAAAAGGTTCACCAGTTTTTGCATCAAATTCCGCTTTTCCAGCTGGACGTTCTACTGGTGAAGTTTCATACGGATCATCGTAGTCTCTAGTACGAGTATAATCTTTTGAGCTCGATTGATCGATGAAATTATGTCCACCTTTATAGACATCTTTTAACTCTGGGTGTAAGTAGTCAATCCCTGTATCAATAACTCCTACTTTTACCCCTTGTCCTTGATACCCTAATTTCCATACATCTGGTACATTTAGGTATGGGTTGTCCGTGTTCAACATTCCATCGGCGGATAAATCACCACCATCACCTGATGGTTCTCCAAAAGCTTTCATTTCAATATCTGGCTCTACAAATTGTACTCCTGGAATGGAAAGTAAATCTTTTAATTGGCTCGCTTTCACTTTCATTGCGATACCATTGAAAACTTCATTATAACGGAAGCCAAGCTTGGCATTAATGCCTTTTGTACCTAGAGCATTTACAAATGTCTGTTGTTGGTTAACAACATTTTGACGTGCTGTCTGCTCCATCTTAGTGGAAAAAGATTTTCCAGCAATTTTATTAATACCTTTTGCCAAAGCAACTGGGTATTCTGTCATTCCAACAATTACGGATACCTCTTTATCGCCTGTCAAGTTTTGTAAATCAGGATGTAGTTCGGGTTTTTTAAGTAAATTAGCCTTCTCTTGATCAATAATTTCCTTCATTTGATCTAGTGTTCCACTATCCATTTTAACATTGCTCTTTACTGGCACATTATTTGTTGCTGCAGAACCATACAATGGAAATAGCATAGTGAAAACAATGGTTAATGCTAGTAAACTACTAAATATTTTTCGATAGTTTCTTGTTCTCAATCAGATTTCCCCTCTCTACTTTTTCTCTTTCTAAATTGAAAAGCTTAAATAAATCTACCCCTAATCTTTCACCCCCATATAAAAAAACAGATTATTTTCAGATAATCCAAAGTATTTTGAATTACGGATATTATTATACTATACAATGTAATAAAATACTTCAAAAAAGTTAGAAAAATATAATGTTTTGTCATTCTTTATAATTGAACTGTAAAAAATGTATTAATATGTAGTATTTTGTTAAATGCAAAAAAGTCTCGTAGAGAATTCTCTACAGGACCTTATTTTTTTCACTATTAAAAACACCATTTACTAACTTGCAAACGTTGTTTATAGATTATAAGTATGATAGAGTTTAACCCTGCAGAAAAATGCCCTCCGTCCAAATGTTTTGGGTAAGGAAAAGCTGGAGCAAGAGTAAAGGCCATTTGTTTTATTATCGGGGGAAACACCCAAAAGTAATTGCATTGATTTCTACGAATACATAAAAAAGCTTTTGACGTACTTACCGAATCTAGTTATCTATCAAAAATCTGAAATTTTAGATCAATACATGCCCTGTTCAAAAATGATTCAGGCAAAATGTAGAAAACAATGAAATAAGCCGTATATATGACTAAAAAATTCATAATATACGGCTATTTGTAATGCGTACCGATAAGGTGCGCTTATTTTTATATTTCTGGCTTACAGTTAAACTCCACTAGTTGTGTGCTATTTTGTGCAAAGTTTCCAATTGTCCCTTAATAGAACCTTGACCATGTTTATAAGAAAAGGGGAACGCAAGAACCGTCCCCCTGTTTCATATTTATTTTACTTTAACGCTTGCTGTTTTACTCTTATTTTTTGCTTTGTCTACTGCATATACTGTTAAGGTTGTACCTTTTTTCTGAGCTTTTATTTTGATTTTATAAGCTCCTTTGCTGTTTACAGTACCTTTGCCAAGTAGTTTTTTGCCGTTGTAAACGTAGACAGTTGCACCTTTTTCAGCTTTTCCGGATACATAAGTTGATTTAGATGTTACCTTATCTACTGAAGGTTTTGCCGGTGGTGTTTTATCTACTACTTTAACAGTTGTAGCTTTGCTCACATTCCCAGCTTTATCAGTTGCAGTAACTTTAATTTGTGTTCCAGCCTTTTGTTTCTTAATTGTAAAGCTGTAGTTTCCAGATTTGTCGGCAGTTACAGTTTGTGTAAGCTTTCCAGCAATGTAAAGCTTCACTACTGCATTTGCTTCTGTTTTTCCTGTTACTGTTGTAGACTTATCTGAAACTTGTTGTACTGTTGGTGCCTTTGGAGCTTTTTGATCAATAGTAAACTTCACTGTTGTTTTAATACCAGCTTTAGATGTTACTACTAATGTATATGTTCCATCAGCTTTGACTACTGTACCACTTGTAAATGCTTTACCATTTAATGTCGCTGTTCCTTTATCGAATTTAACAGTTACATTTTTATTATAGTATGCATTGTTTTTCACGCCACTTACTACCGGTGCGGTTTTATCAATAGTAAAGTTCACTGTTGTTACATTACCAGATTGAGAGGTTACTACTAATGTATATGTTCCTTCTGCTTTAACTACTGTACCATTTGTGAAGGCTTTGCCATTTAATGTCGCTGTTCCTTTATCAAATGTAATCGTTACATCTTTATTATAGTAAGCATTGTTTTTCACGCCACTTACTACTGGTGCTGTTTTATCAATAGTGAAGTTCACTGTTGTTACATTACCAGATTCAGATGTTACGACTAATGTATATGTTCCTTCTGCCTTGACTGTTGTACCACTTGTAAAGTCTTTGCCATTTAATGTCGCAGTACCTTTATCAAATGTAATCGTTACATCTTTATTATAGTAAGTATTGTCTTTCACTCCACTTACTACTGGTGCAGTTTTGTCAATAGTAAAGTGTACTGTTGTCCCAATACCAGATTCAGAGGTTACGACTAATGTGTATGTTCCTTCTGCTGTAACTACTGTACCACTTGTGAAATCTTTACCATTTAATGTAGCAGTACCTTTATCAAAGGTAATCGTTACATCTTTATTATAGTAAGCATTGTTTTTCACGCCACTTACTACTGGTGCTGATTTATCAATAGTAAATTTCAATGTTATTTCAATACCAGATTCAGAAGTTACGATTAATGTATATGTTCCTTCTGCTTTGACTACTGTACCACTTGTAATAGCATC
>NZ_JBYSWK010000098.1:0-5268 GCF_058781025.1 Heyndrickxia sp. FW510-T9
TTAATGGAGTTTTTCGTATAGATTGTTAAAATCTAAAAAGTGATTTTAACCTGTTGTTTTTCATAATTTGTCCTAAATCCTAAGACTATAAGGTTTCAAGACATCTTTTCTTAAAAAGAAACATAAGACAGGAAATTTAAAGAAAAGAGCCTTAAATGGGAATGTTTTCTCAAGAATTTTTAGAACATTCATGAATATCATATAATGTCGAACATTGTGTTAAAGTATGGAATATTGCAAACTGACTAGTCGTTTTTGGAAGTGAAAAAAATTTTTGAAGAGGTGAAATCCATGAACATTTTAATTATTGGTGGTACAAGATTCTTAGGGCCATACGTCACGAAACAATTAGTAAACGAAGGACATCATGTAACGATTTTTCATCGCGGCCATACAAATACCAGCTTGCCAGAATCAGTAAGAGAAATCCTTGGCGATCGGAAACATCTATGTGATTTCCGTCAGCAATTTCAGAATTTAAATCTTGATGTAGTGGTTGATATGTTCCCTTATATAGAACAGGATGCAATTGATGTTATTCAAACGTGCTCAGCTATAACGAAACGTTTTGTAGCATTAAGTAGTGCAGACGTATATCAAGCATACGGGAAACTAATAGGATTAGAAACGGGCGATTTCACTACGGATGACATTTTTGAGGATTCTCCATTACGAAACGTCATTTATCCTTACCGAAGTATTTCTCAGGAGGATGAATGGCGATATCATTATGACAAAATTTTGGTAGAGCAACAATATATGCAGAAATGTTCTATTCCATCTACCATTCTGCGATTACCAATGATATATGGTCCTAATGATCGGCAATTTCGATTGTCACAGTATTTAACGACAATGAAATCTAGTAAGGAAATTATTCTTAACCCTATAGAGGCAAAATGGCGAACTTCACGCGGTTTTGTAGAAAATATTGCTTATGCTATCACTCTCGCAATCACTAATCCTAAAGCGTCCAATCGAGTTTATAATGTGGCAGAAGAGCATGCACTCACAGAGTTGGATTGGATAACAACCATAAAGCAACATTATCAATGGGATGGACGTATTTTGATTGATGACACTGCAAAAATATCAGATGGCTTAAATCCTGAACAGCATTTATCTATGAACAATACAAAAATAAGAGAAGAACTGGGTTATAAGGAAGTGATTCCGTTCAGTGAAGGAATTCAACAAACAATCAAGTGGGAAGTAAATAATGCCTAAGCGTAATTATAAGCTCTATTAGCATTACACACTTACAAACGAGATTCAAAAAATTATCGGGGGAAGAGAATGTCACCAATTGTTTCGGAAGAGTATAAAGAAAATCGCAAGAAAGCTATTCTAGAAAGTGCGCTAATCTGCTTTGCTGAAAAAGGATTTGAATTAGCGACCATCGACGATATTTGTGCTCAATCAGGGATGAGTAAAGGTTCGATTTATAATTATTTTAAAACAAAAGATGATATTTATATTCAGCTTATGAATGAAAAAACAAAAGCTAACTTTGATTATTTTCAAGAAAAGTTTAAAACCATTGCGACTGCAACCGAAAAAATGCGGTTTCTTTTCAAAACATATCGAGAAGTTACTTTATCTAAGGAATTTAAATATTTAATCCTCGTTCACGGTGAGTTTTGGCTATCTTCCTCCCGTAAAGAGGAAATACGGAACATTATGTTGCAAAGATATCAAAATATATATAGAAATTTTGTTATTACAATAGTAGAAGAAGGAAAGGATAATGGCGAATTTAAAGAGGATATAGATTCATCTGTCATTTCAACACTATTTTGGAGCGTTGTTGATGGAATTTGTTTGGATTATGCGGTTATAGGTGAAGATTACCCGTACTACAAGGTATTCCAAAACACAGAAGAAATGATTTTTACTTTAATATTAAAAACGTGAATAATTTTTTGTAATAACAATCTTTTTAAAAAGTAATTGGGAAGGGTGGGTACAAATATGAACGAGCATTTGAAACAGCTCCACGCATTAAAAAGAAAAAGAACCATTCAAAAAGTAAAAACGGCAATTGATTTACTAATTGACGGTAACGAAAAAATTAATTTTAACAGTATTTCAAAAGTTTCAGGAGTAAGCAAAGCTACTCTTTATAAAAATACAGAAATAAGAGCATTAATTGAAAAAATGAGAATACAAGATCCATCGCTACCTTCACTTCTCCAATTAAAGCGTGAAAAAGAAGAAAAGTATAAGAACATAATGATCACCGCATTAAAGAAAAAAATAAAAATTCTAGAAGAACAGAACGTTAAATTACGAGAAGAATTGCAGCAAACGTGCAAGCGCTTAGAAAAGCACCGAAATTCTGCTAGTTAATACATAGATTAATATATTTTATGGGTATCGAAAGGGGTTCTTATGAAACTTGTATTTCGTTTATTAGGTTCATTACTGATATGGGTAGTAACAGCCATACTCCTGATCCTAATTCTGTTACTCCCAAGAAATACAGCTCCCAGATATTTTGCGAACCAAGATATTATGACTTATCATTTTACTTGGAATGCTTACATTCAAAATATCGTACATTTTATTCGTGATTTGCCTCACGGAATGGGAATGACAAATTTACATGTGCCTGTTATTCATGAAATTGCGATTTTCGGTTGGAAAAGCTTTGTAATCCTAATTCCTGCATTGTTTTTAAGCTTTGCGATAGGAATCTATAAGGGAGTTTTTGATTTTAAACATAAAGGAAGAGTAGGGAAAATCGTTGGTAAAGGTACCACGTGGTTAGGGCAGTCTGTGCCAGATTTTTTTCTCATTTTTTTAGTCCAAACATTTATTGGCTATTTAATGCAGCATGGTTTTCCGAAAATGCGTATTTATGGTGATGAGCATTGGTACAATGTCTTTTTTCCTATCATCTTTTTAAGCATGTATCCGGCATTTGTGATAGCACGTTATACATCGCAAGCTTTAGAAGAACAGAGTGATCAAGATTTTATACTTACGGCTCGGGCAAAAGGAGTTCCAGACCAAGTGGTTCTTTGGCGCCATGTTCTAAGAAACTGTATGCCTAAGCTTCTGCAGCACTTTATGCCTATTGTTCTAACGCTTGTCTCGGGTATGTTTGTCGTAGAATTTTTAACGATGTATCACGGAATGGGAACCCGGTTAATCCAGGCGCTTCATATTCAACAATTTATTTCTGCGGGTACCCCAATGTCAATCGATAGTTCTTCGATAATTGGTTTTACCTTAGCATTTCTAGTGTTTTTCCTTATTGCCCAATGGACAGGACAAATTCTTAATCATTTCTTGGTTCCTGTTAAAAATAGTGACATGGACAGAAATATTCTTGTCCAGTTATTCAAAAGTCTTCTTCTTTGGAGCTGCATGGCTGTAGTAATTATTTTGATAGTGTTGCTCCCTAGAGACACAGAATCACATTTTGTGTCTGTGAGATCGGTTTTGTCCTACCATTTCGATTGGACTAATTATGGACAAAACATTTCACATTATATAAATGATGTGAAGGCACAAAAAAGTATCGGTACTACAGATTTTGATGAACCGGTAGAAACAGAAATATCCTTATATTTTAAAAGAAGTATTGTTATTCTTCTTCCTGGTTTAATCCTTAGTATTTTAATCGGGGTTTATAAAGGGGTTTTTGACTATAGGCACAAAGGAAAATTAGGGAGATTTTTCGGAAAAGGGGTAACCTGGTTAGGGCAATCTGTTCCCGATTTCTTTCTAATATTTTTAGCCCAAACAATAATATCCAGTGCGTTGAGAAAAGCAAATGCTCTTCCATATTTTCATATGTATGGAGATGAATATTGGTATAACATCTTTTTGCCAATTATCTTTTTGAGTATGTATCCAGCTTTTATTATTGCGAGGTATACTTCACAAGCTCTTGAAGAAGAAGACGAACAGGATTATATTAAAACCGCTCGTGCTAAGGGTATACCTGAAAGAGTTATCTTATGGAAACATATACTACGTAACTGTTGGCCAAAATTACTTCAACACTTTATGCCAATTGTGCTTACCCTTGTTTCCGGCATGTTTGTCGTAGAATTTTTAACCATGTATCACGGTATTGGGACAAGATTAATAACAGCTATAAAAATAAACACCACCATTTTTTCAGGGGATGTACTACATATTGATACTCCCGCGGTCATTGGGTTTAGCTTACTTTTAATGTTACTTTTTCTAGCAGCCCAATGGATCAGTCAAATACTAACCTATTTTCTTGATCCAAAACGAAAGGGGAGTAAACAATGAGAAAAATTCCATCTATTTGGTTCGGAATAATAGGCTGCAGTATTTTAGCCATTTTGTTCGTTTTTGGACCCTATTTACCGAAAGTTGATAAAACCGTTTCAAGCCATAGTTATATTATAGGATCTGGTGGTAATTTAGATTTTATGTTACCACCGTTTTCTCCAAGCAAAGAATTTCCGTTAGGATCGGATAAAAAGGGACGAGACATCTATAGTGCTCTTATTATGGGAACGCGTGGAACATTGACAACAGTGTTCACGATTTCTATTTTTACTTTTTTATTTGCCATCCCGTTTGGCGTTGCTGCAGCACACTTGAATCCGGTACGACGTTTTCTGCAAGGATGGAATTATTTATTCTCGCGGTTGCCAGTATTTTTTTATATTATTATTTTGTCGACGATCCCTTTTTTCATCTTTTCGCCTCATCGAGCAGCATGGATGATTACTTTTTTTATCATCCTCGAATTAGGAAAGGTTGGGGAGGTCGTTTATAAAAGTGTAAAGCTTATTCAAGAGACTACCTATTATGAAGCTGGACTTGTTACAGGTTCTAAACCGTTTGGATTGTTGAAATGGTATTACTGGCCGGGATGTTATCCGCAATGGGTTGCTTATTTTGTACAGCATCTGGGTAGTGTTTTGTTTTTACTGGGGCAGCTGGGTTTATTCGGTATATTTATATCCCAGTCGCTTTCACAAATTGATGGTGGAGCATATGAGATTCAAAATTCAGCACTTGTATGGCCAATGTTTTTATTTGATGTAACCATTGATATGGATGCATTCCCTTGGGTCCCATTATTTAGTTCGTTGATGATTACCTTATCCATGTTTTCTTTTATTTCTTTTGGGGAAGGAATACTAGAGTATAATTTAAGAAAGCAGAGGGGATTAATTGTCCAAAGAAAACCATTTTTCTCCCGCTTTAAAAAGGAGAGCAATACAGATATTTTGAATCCAAAAGGAAAGGAAAATATTAATTATTAATCTATGA
>NZ_JBYSWK010000099.1:0-4509 GCF_058781025.1 Heyndrickxia sp. FW510-T9
GTGCAGGTGGAAACATGGGGACGGTTCTCGCGTTTCTAGCAAACGCAAGAACCGTCCCTGTGTTTTTCTTGAAAATATAGAAGGAATATAGAGTTAGATGAAGAATAGTTATATTGAACCATGAAACAAATCTTTTCTCCGATCAATTCTTCAATAAAGCACACATTCTTTTCCAAATGCTAGCGCTTGGTTATATAAAAAATATCATTCCTATTCGAAACTATCATCATTCCACATCATCCATTTCTAAGGAGTCCTCTATGTGAATTTCGGTGTTAATTACAATTATGCATCTACCTCGCAATAAATCTATTCATATAAAATCAAAATTCATGCCCGTTTTGATGTTTTTTTCAATCAGTAAATTTAGTTCAGCCATTAAAAAGTCGAGTAAGTCTGTTCATATCCCAAGAAGGATTAGGTAAAACAATATGAACTAGTTGAATCAAATAATGAATACAAATATCATCTGCAAGCCCTTCTAAAGGAGGATCCGTTGAAAATCTTTACACAAGTTTAATTCAATCAGAGAATTCATAAATGAAAAATAACAAAAGGCAAAGTGAATTTGAAGGGGAGTGTTAATAGAGATGCCTCGTCAAGCTAGACTGAAAAGCAAAACTGGAATTTATCATATCATGTGGAGGGGAGCTAATAGGCAGGAAATATTTCACGATGAGGAAGACTGGTTTAAGTTTCTAGATATTCTCAAAAAATTTAAGATGAAATATGCATTAGGTTTATATGCATGGTGCTTGATGAATAACCATGTACATCTCCTAATAAAAGAAGGAGACGAAAATATTTCGATCACGATGAAACGAATAGGGGTCAGCTATGCAGGGTATTACAATTGGAAGTACAGAACAACAGGACACCTGTTTCAGGATCGATTCAATAGTGAAGTTGTTGAAAATAATCGCTATTTATTAACTGTCGTGAGGTATATTCACCAAAATCCTGTAAAAGCTGAAATGGTAAATCGGGCTGATGAATGGAAATGGAGCAGCTGTTGTGGATACTATGGAAGATGTCTTTATCCAAAAAATTTGCTGGATCATGATGTTATTTTAAAGATATTTTCTGATGAACCTGCAATGGCAAGAGAAGGATTTAGGGAATTTAATGAAAGAAAAAACAATGATAATTGTCTAGAGGATAGTTTGATAGAAAAAAGATTATCAGATGAAGAGGCAAAACTTGAAATCAAAAAAATCCTTGGTACGATTGAAATCGCACAAGTAAAGACTTTCCCAAAAGAAAAAAGAAATGAAGTGTTACGAAAAATAAAAAGGATTGAAGGACTATCGCTGCGCCAGGCTGCAAGAATTTTTGGTTTGTCTTTGAGTCTTATATTTAGGGCATGAAACACCGGGACGGTTCTTGTGTTTCCATGGTGCGCCTGTCAATCCTTGAAAATTGTCAAAAGATAGGAAGAGCTGTTGTCTAACCGATGTCTTCTGGTAGTAGCGTATGTAAGAGTAAGGTACCGTGGTAATAGGGATTGATGGGCCGTCGCTGCCAGACTTGCAATATTATTGAGGATTCTTGAGTCCAAATTTCTAGAACAAGAGGAGCAGGGGAACCGTGTCTTTGTTCATAAGAAAAGTCTAGTGGAAGTAGACAGCGAAACTCTGGTTCCTAATTTGAAACACGAGAACCGTCCCCTTGTTTCACTCGATGATCAAATACCAACCATTTTGTGCCGCTCTTATAGAGACAAATTGTTGTAGTTTGGTTGCCGCTTTCTTCATTTATATGATATTGAGAGACATATAAATATTCCCGATTGTTTTTTGTATAGTGGGTGATCGTTGGTTTCTTTGAATGCTTCCAATCAATTGGATAGAGTGCTAATCCCCAAATTTCTGTTTCAATAATGTGATGTAGTTGATTTCCATTTCGATCTTTTCCAGCTTTTCTAAACTGTTGTTTGAAGTATTTTTTTGTATATGTTTTTGTAAAACCCGGAGCCATAATTGCATATATTTGGGATTTAGTGTAATTCTTCTTCCAGGTTTTTCGCTCGATTGCAAGGGCTTTGTCTACAATTTTCTTTGCTGAGGTGGAAGACATGGTGCTATAAAATCTTAGGTAATCATCACAGACATAAGCCTTCTTTTTTCCGTACTTAATCTGTGCACAACCATTCTTTAAGGAGTAGACGGTAACTTTAGTTTTTCCTTTTAATGTACCGATTATATGATACTTTGTTCCTGGCCCGCTTCGAACATTAAGAACTCCACTTGTTACATCAACGACACCTGTCTTAGTAACTGCAGCGACATGACTCATTGGAGCAAATAACATTAATGTCAGGATCAATGATAAAAAAGCTTTAATCGTCTTATTTCTCATCATAAATCCCCCTATACAGTTTCTTTGCCCTGTTTACTAGATTGTATTTTCCATTTAATACTATAACAGTGCTTTTCTGTATACAATAATAATAATTAGTCAAATAGTGATCCAATTTGACAATAGGGTGCCAGGCACCCAAAAACAAAAGACTATTAATGTTATAAATTGTCATTAAATAAATTATCCATCAGTACTAAGATATCATTACCCGAATGATAGTAATGTCCTTTAAAATAGGTTGAAGTAAATTCAAATGTATTTTCTTCATTATCATATAAAGTTCCCTTGTAGCTATATCCTTTCTTAACACTTTGATTTTTATCAGGTATAAACGTAATATCTTTCATTTTATGTAAAGATAACATTAATTTACGAGTTGAGAAAGACGATGTTATTAATCAAATTAATGTCACCTTAGAAGGTAGCCTAAATGAAGGTAAAGTTGTTAATATTACCGGTAAAACAACTATTAATGATGCTGGTATCAAAGTTGCTATGGTTTATAATTTATCAGCAAATAAGTTAACTACAGGAACATTAAGTGCTGACAGAAATAGCAGTTAGATTAATAGCAACTGAAAAGTTAGCATAAAAAACTATAACTGCTGTTAGTGGGATAATTGATGATTATAAATGCTGCAGATGCAAAAGCAGGAAAAAATAAAAGAGGCACTGTTAAAGCTAGAGAACCAGGTAGCTGGATTAATCCAGCTGATAATAAAAAAGTAGTTGCTGCAAGTGTTTCAACAAGTCCTGTTTTTCACGTGGTAGTTAAAAGTGATACAGTATCAGCACTTGCACTTAGATACGGTTCGACACAAGTAGATATTAAAAAGTGGAATAAGCTTAAAGATGACTACTTAATCAAAATTGGCCAGAAATTGCGGGTTAAGCAGTTTCTTATGGCTGTCATTTACAGCTTAGATTCACTAATATTACAATTAAGCCCTTCAAATAGAGAAGGGCTTAATTGTAGTATTTTCAGTATGCCAATTTTTAATTTTATTTTAAATTCACATTAGCTTTTTCTTTCTTTAGGTAAAGTAAATATTAGAACAGAGATAAAAACAATAATAAAGGTTCCTAGTGATATTATGGTTTTATCATCTGCTAATAAGTTCAAAATTACTGAAAGTACTACTGCCAATACCGTTGATAATAAGATTCTTTTGCCCCTATTCATATAATCCCACCCATAAATTTACTTATCGGAATCCGAATCCACTTAATTTAACAGAAAAAACTTATGACCTTTTTATCAGTAATTGTTTTCAATTCCCCTGTACTACCACTGCGAATTTCTAACTTGACACACTACCTAAATCTTTTCTATATAGTTGCTTGAAAGCTCCTGTTTTCAGGCGATTACAACCCACAAACAATAGTAGTATTGCAAAAATGTAAATAACTGATCTTCCTTTCAGAAAAATTCCCGATCATTCTTCTGAAAGCATTAATTTAATTCATAAGAAAGATTAGTAGTGAAAGTGAAAAATACCAAAAATGCAAGGATGATAAGCAATCCTAAACATATCCCTACAATACTTATGATTCTCCCAGCTATGGCTAAACCATGCCCATTTTCGTTAGAATAACGGATCTCATTTGTAGCTTGTAAAGACAAAACAAGCCCAACAATTCCGAGAATAATGCCAATAAAAGGCACGCAAACGGAAAGAATCCCCAATATTAATGAAATGATTGCTTTACTATTTGTTTTTTCCAACTTACTTCCCACCCCCATAAAATATCTGTCTAATTATCTATCATTATAGAGGAACAGTCCTCTTGTTTTACCAGTGTTTCATATATTGGCATAACTCAGGATGAAAATTAATCCCAAACATATGCTTACAATACTTATGATTCTCCCAGCTATGGCTAAACCATGTCCTTTTTCGTTAGATTGACGGATTTCTTTTGTAGCTTGAAAAGACAAAATAAGCCCAACAATGCCAAGAATAAAACCAATTAAAGGCACAAGAAAGGATAGAATCCCCAATATTAATGAAGTGATTGCTTTATTATTAGTTTTTTTCAACTTACTTCCCCCCATAAAATATCTATTTAATTATCTATCATGATATATACGCTGTATGGATTGATAAGTTTCATTTGTAAACGAAGGGACGGTTCTCATGTTTCTTG
>NZ_JBYSWK010000009.1:0-120842 GCF_058781025.1 Heyndrickxia sp. FW510-T9
CAGAAAATTACCGTAAAAATCCTACTGCCGATTTTTACTCATATATAAATAGCAACAAAGTTTAAGAAAAGAGCCTTATCGAAATGCTTTTTTTATTTTTTATATTTTTTCCATGCTTGCCCTCTCACAAGCAAACTTAATTGCATAACCTGTATTATCGCTCAATAAAAAGGAGGGGAATATTTATGCCATTATATGGAGGTTACGGATATGGTCCGCGTTTTGGTCCGCGCTTTGGATTCGGTCCACGTTTCGGCTTTGGTCCGCGTTTTGGTCCGCGCTTTGGTCCACGTTTTGGATTTCGTCGAGGTCCCTTTTTCTATTAATTGTTCCAATTGTTAATTCATACAGGTAGTGCTTAAAATAGTGGTGTATTTTACATTCTCTAATTATTAAACCGAGAATAAAAACGTTTAATTATTTCCTATCGATTTTTTATGTTTTTAATTTAAACTCCGTCTTCCTAAAAAACTTGGATTCTACGTTTATACAATTCATATAAAATGTAGTCACCCACTTTCAATGGTCATGATGTATGTCATTAAATAGCACCTCTACCACTTTTCCTTTTCTAACTGCATAAAAGGAGGTGATAAGAGTGAAGCTGCTGGTGGTTACGGATATGGAGAAGGTTTTGCTTTAATCATTGTTCTTTTCATTCTATTAATTATTTTCGGTGCTGCATACGTTTATTAAGACTTAATAGCTTTTTATCAATCGGCCATAAAAGAGTGGCCGATCTTTTCTATTGATGAAATGAATCTAACAAAAAAATGATCAATAATACTACTAGTAAAAATTACTATTAATTTCTGAAGCTTTCCTTATAGTTACAGTTGGTTTACCTTTTCTCCTAATTACAGACAAATCAAAACGCCACTTAACGGAAAGTCGAGTTTTAAGAATTAAAAACCAAGAATTTCTATCAACGAAATCCTTGCATGTTGCTTTGGTAAGCTTCCCTACTTAACCCGGAGTCTCTGCCCTATTTTAATCAAGTAGTTATCATTAAGTTTATTCCATTTTTTGATATCAGCTTGGGAAGAACCATATTTCACCGCTAGCTCTGACACTGTATCCCCCTTTACTACCGTGTGATAAACAGGTGCAGCAGCTTTATTTTCATTAGGATTAATCCAACTGCCGGGAGCACCAGCTTTCGTTGTAACATTAATCATGCCGTCTGATTGGCTAAATACGAAATAAGTGCCAGCTTTAACGGCTCCTTTAATATTTTTACCTACTTTAGCATCTGCAGCAGTAAGATAGGCATTCACGGACGTTACGACTGTATACTTTTGATCTCCGTTTGGCTTTGGTTCATTCTTTTCATCATATTTCGTTAAATTATTCGATTCGATGATATTGATTACCTTTGCCGCATAATTAGGATCTGTAGCATATCCATCTGCCTGAAGTTCTTTAGCCGCTTGCTTATAATCCGTTTCACCGATAATATTCGTATATTTATTTCGATCCCAGCTCACCCCGTTTTCATACAGATTGGCAAGATCACATAGGGATTCATACCATGACGGATATTTTCGAAAAGCGGTATTTACTTGATAAGGAACATTTTTTCCATTTAAAATCTTATATTCAGTAGTTTGCATTGTGATAGATTGGCTATTATATGCTCCTTTAATTCCAAATAGGTTATTTCCCTTGACCGCAAGTCCACTTTTACCCCAGTTGCTTTCTATTATCGCCTGAGCAATGATTAATGACGCCAAGATATGAAATTCATTTTGTATCTTTTGAGCATAAGGCGCGATATCCTCTATAAAGCCCATTTTACATCCTCTCCTTTTTATATAGTAGATGTAAGTAAAGGGAAGATGGTACAGGCTTTTTTGCTAGGAAAAAAGTATATTTTTTGTAGTAAACAAGCTTAATAATTACCATTTTTGTATTTTCATAATATTTATTAGAAATTTCCTTATTATTCTAGTATTTAAGTCTAGTCCAATTTTATAAATGCTATTGTATTTGTCCGTTTCACTTCTAATATGTATTGCATCTTATATTTTATATTTAATATTGGAGGTGATCATATGTATCAATGTAGACCAGTTAGACCAATTGTTTGTCGTCCGCAATATGTTGTGCGAGATTTTTATACTCCGAGGATAGTCCCTGTTATTCATCCAATAGTGCACATAAATCGCCAAAATATAGTTAATGTTCCACGGAATATTTATCAACCTATAACTAGAAATGTGGTTGTAGATCGAGGATTCCCTAGAGGTGGTTTTTATTAATAGAGAGTTTTTATTAACTATTCCTTACTATCATTGATCCTGTAGAAAGACAAATGAGGGTGACTATCTTTGTAATTTGAGTCTAGTTCCCATGCAGTTAAAGTTAAGGCTATGAAAACATAAAATATATTCGCTTAGCAGTAGTGTTATTTAATATCTTTAAAAATGTTGAAAAGCCAACAAAATTGCTGGCTTTTCACAGTGATTAATATGGTGATTCCTGGTAAAAATAATTTGGCTTTTTAATAATATTTTTATATGGTTTATGAAATATATGGGTTGTAGAAGGAGCCAACGGTGGAATTAGCCAAACCCAATTACCTGTTACTTGTCTTTCCATTTCTTTTTCTTTTTCTTCAAATTTTTTAAATTGTACTGCCGCAGTATGATGATCAACTATACTGACACTACATTCTTTATAAGAATGTAATACAGCAGTATTTAATTCCAGGAGCGCTCTATCCTTCCACAACGTGAGATTACTTTTTGTATCAAGCTTCATTAATGATCCAATCTTAGGCAACAAATTATAACGGGATTCATCCGCAAGATTTCGAGCTCCTATTTCAGTCCCCATATACCAACCATTAAATGGAGCAGCTGTATATGTAATTCCCCCTACTTCAAGTTTCATACTAGAAATAATAGGTACTGCATACCACTTAAGCTGCAAATCCTCAAACCACTCATATTGTGGATGCCGCAAAGGTATTTCTAAAATAAGTTTTTCGGGAATTTCATAAAATTTTGGACTCCTATTATCGATTTGAATAACTATAGGTAGAATATCGAAGTTTCCATATTTCGGCTCCCAACCAAGATTTATACAGCGCTCTGTAAATGCAATAGAATCAGGATCCCCTAATATACCATGTTTGGTCTTATAGCCTGCATAGCGTATCAATTGATGATTCCATATACGCACAGTTTGGTTTTGGCTTTGCTGAGGAAAGACTGTAATTGTAGGCCGAATTCGACCATTATTAGTAGCGTATTCTATATGTTCAAATAGCGCCTCAATAATCTCATCTTCAGAGTTTATATATCTTTTGTCTATTACATGTAAGGTATCCCAAAATAATCGACCTATACAATGATTACTATTTCTCCATGCTACCTTTGCTCCATAAACTAGTTCCTCAGCAGTATGCTCGTAAGATCCTTTATTTTGTATTTGTCCTTTAATCTCTGTTAACCTTTCATCTATATCATGTTGAGTTTTATTTAATTCCTTATAACAAGAATTTATAAATTCTTCAGCTTCTTGAAGTACACTGCAAATCAAAATGAGTCCTCCTAATAAATATAGCTTTTATCCTATAATTATATCCTTGTGAAATCATACTTATTGGGCAAAATTTTATGATTAAATCAATTATTGTTTTCATTAGGAAAAGAGTAAAACCCCTTGTGTGACAAGGGGTTTTACTCTTTTTAGTATGACGGCCCCGAGAGGACTCGAACCTCCGACGCATGGTTTAGGAAACCAACGCTCTATCCGCTGAGCTACGGAGCCAAATTAAATGTGCAATAAATATTATATAGCATTCTGCCATTTTTGAAAAGGATAAATCAAATTAATGTCGAACTTAGTAGGCAGGAGCAATATGTAAATAGTTGATTTAAGTTTAGCACACTAAAAAGGATATACTTCCATCACAATAATAAAGATAACCATTAGTACGATGATTGTTATAAAGGCACCTAGTAAGAATTTTTTCATGGGTGAATAATCCTCCTCATATCAATAATCAAATATTATCAGATTCATTAACGACTATCTATAATTTTGATTAGGTTTTTTTGAATTTTTAGAGAAACTAATTTTATACATATGTTTCCACACATTTCAAACTAGAATAAGGGGTATGTTTATGAATTTTTCCATTTTAAGTGGTGAAAAAGTGAAATTAACCACAGTAACAGAAGACGACTTAAATACGATTAGCGATTGGTATCAAGACCCTGTCTTTTTACGATTATTTGATGCTACTCCTGCCCATCCGCGTAGCATCGCTTCGCTTCGCACTTGGTTTGAAGGACTTTCCAACTCTACTAACCAATTTGTTTTTTCTATTAGAACGATTGAAAGTAACCAATTAATTGGATTTTTAGAATTGGACGGAATTCTTTGGAATCAGCGTATTGCTTGGGCTTCTATCGCGATCGGAGATGAAAAGTATCGTGGCATGGGTTACGGGAAAGAAGCTTTCGAATTGGCCTTACAATTTGCTTTCCATGAACTAAATCTCAGGAGAGTGCAGCTTACTGTCTTCAGCTATAATCAGCCCGCAATACAGCTTTATACAAAATTAGGTTTTACTCATGAAGGAACATATAGAGAATTTCTCGAACGTAATGGAGAAACCTACGATATGCTTTTATTCGGATTGCTTAAGAAAGAGTGGGAAAAAAATTTATAAAAGATAAATAATATTTCTAGCAAATTTAATGGAAAGCTTTTCATCTTTTCAGCATATTTTTTATTATCTAGAGTGTTCTTTTTTACACATGAAAAGGGGATGAAAAATATGGTTGACGCATGGATCGTTACCATTGGTTTTCTAGTTTGTGTAGTTGGATTTGCAGGATGGTTGTTTATCTTTGCTTTGAAATTAGTACTCATATCTGAAGATGCTAAAACAATAGACCCAGTACCGGCACATACCGAATCATTTTATACATGACACCATATTATGGTGTCTTTTTTACTATCAAAATATATTGTTGTCAGCCTCCGTGAACAAGTGAAGTTAGCCCTCCAAATTTCGACAAGTCTTTGTGACATAAGGATTAACTTCGCAAAGAAAGTAGGTAGACAAACATTTACATACTGTTCCAACTAGTTTTATTTCAAAAATCACTTTTACATATGATAATATTTTATTATAAAAAATCGTCTATTTTATCGATGTTTATAGGGAGCATACTTGAATGACAAATACTCAATATGATCAGACACTCGCATTTCTCTCCACTTTCAATGGCCGGACAACTCCACGAGAAAATGGGTACCATCATAAAATCATGGTAGATTTGCTTCAATTAATTGAAATCGATGTTGCTGAATTTACTTTTATTCAAATAACTGGATCATGCGGGAAAGGCAGTACCGCTCAATTTATTTCATCTATACTATCACATCATTCTATTAATCACGGACTATTTACCGGTCCCCATTTGAATGATTATGAGGAAAGATTTGCTGTTAACGGTTCCATCATTAATCGAGAAGAATTTTCCTCCATTGTCCTAGAGATTCAGAAAAAACTAGAGAATTATCTTCAAAAAGAAGATGTCGGACATATGCATATCATGATCATGATTGCTCTTAGCTTTTTTCATAAACATGGGATTAAACTCGTGGTGTTTGAAAATGGGGTTGGCGGAAAAACGGATCCATCTAACATCTTTGACCCGATGATTGCTGTTTTCACCGAAATCACTTTGGATCACTCACATTTGCTAGGATCCACTACCCTGGATATTATTATCGATAAATCTTGTATTATTAAACCAACTACGAGATTTGCGATTTGCGGGATGAATAATGTTCAAGCACGTAATTATCTATTAAACATTGAACATCATTGTGAAACTGCTTTTCGATTCATTTATCGAGATTATGGTTTCATTACGAATTTTAGTGATACGAATGGCAGCATTTTTAATTATCAAGGTCAGCATTATTCTTTGAAAAACATGCGAACAAGATTTCTCGGTGAGCATCAAGTACAGAATGCAAGTAATGCCATTTCAGTGATAGAAGCATTAATTGAATGCGGCTATTCATTTCAAACGGATTTAATCTCCGAAGCAATTTATCAAGCAGCAATGCCATGTCGCATGGAAATAATCGAGAATAATGGGGTTACCTTTTTATTTGACGGAGCTCACAATACATTGGAACTACAAACGTTGAAGAAAAGCATCGAATCACTTGATATGAAAGTTTCAAGTGTATTGTTATCGATTTCTTCTAATAAAGAGGTGGAAAGAATGATAAAATGCATTCATTTTGAAAATGCTTCTTATATCATCACTCCACATCCATTTAAGGAACGAAATATTTCCAAGGAGCAAATTGAAAATTCCTTAAAGTCATTGAAGAATTCACAACACTATTATTTTGAGGAAATGAAAGATGCATTAAACCAAGCATTCCAACAGTATCAAAAAAATCATGTTATCTTAGTTACCGGGTCATTGTATTTAGTTGGTTATGTCAAGGATTATGTGCTTAATGAGGGATAAAAATGTCAACTTTAACAACGATGAATGATGCTGAAAATATTATTTATCAATCTTATTTACGGGCACATCCACATATCCTTAAGACTAAGGACGAAGAGGTTCGAAAACCGGAACTTACTCGAAAATTACTTGATTTGCTTGGTTCTCCAGACAAAAGACAAAGGATTGTGTTAGTTACCGGCAGTAAAGGAAAAGGCTCCACAGCTATGATGCTTGCTTCCTTGCTGCAATATCACGGATTAAAGGTGGGGTTGTTTACCTCTCCACATTTGATTCATTTTAATGAACGGATCCGGTTAAACGGTAAATCGATTACCGATGAGGATTTTATTAGGCTATGCACCAAGATGCACCCTGCCTTTACAAAAATCGAAAAAGAATTATCCCAAAGCGAATACCAAGGGCCAGTCGGTCTCACACTTGCTATTGCTGTTATGTATTTTAAAGAACAAGACACAGACATCAATATTATTGAATGTGGCCGCGGGGGGAAATATGATGATACTAATGTTTTACATAACGAGTGTGCGGTTCTGACCCCTATTATGGAAGAGCATATTCAGCAATTAGGGCCATCTGTTTATGACATTGCACAACACAAGTTAGGGATTATTAAAGAAGGAACGGCGTCTGTCATCGTAAGTAAACAAGAACCTTTTATCAAAGAATGGATGTTACAACAAATACATCTTTTTCCTACTGATTTTTATCTTTACGAGAACGATTTTTACGCTGAACAGATTAAAGTAGATAAAGGTGGAACATCGTTTAGCATTATTTCTAATCATGAAAATTATGAAACCTTACTTCTGCCATTACTAGGTACATTCCAAGCCTATAATGCTGCAACTGCCATAAAAGCATGTGAAGCAATTCTTCATCAGCCATTACAAGAAAATATTATTAGAAATTGTTTCAAGCATTTAGAGTGGCCAGGAAGATGTGAGATTGTTTCGCAAAACCCAACTGTTATTGTGGATGGGGCCATTAACAGAGAATCAGCACAATATGTAAAGCAAGTTATTCATTCGTTTGGAGATAAAAGGGTGATTTCAATTGTCGGAGTCCCACAAGACAAGGATTATAAAGGTGTTATCGAAACTATTGCGGGTTTTTCAAAAAAGGTGATCATCTCAAAGCCTGATATTAGTCATCTTATATTTCCAACTGATGCTTTATCTTTCGCAAAAATGATCCACGGAAATGTCGCGGAAACTGAGTGGTTAGCAGATGCGGTAGAACTTGTTAAAAAAGATGATTTTGATATTCTATTAATTATCGGAACCCAAACTTTCATTGGCAATGTGAAAAGAATATTTACACCGTAAAAAGAAAAGCGCAAGCGCCGCAACTTTATTGTACGGCTGCTTGCGCTAGACAAAAACAGGAACCATTCCTTAGAGTGGAATGTTCCTGTTTTTGTCATCCTTAAACCCAAGTTCTTGAGAAATATGAATTGCAGCGATCTCAGTCTTTTCTTTAATCTTGTCAAAATTCGGACCTTCAAATCTACTTGTTGGTCCACTTACAGCCAGGGAGGCGACCACACTTCTTCGATAATCAAAGATTGGGAAGGATATCCCAATCGTGCCGACATCCTGTTCACCGTTGCTAATCGCGTATCCCTTTTGTTTTATTTGCTGCAATTCATCTAAAAAAGTATGCTTATTTACTTTTCTATATTGGTTCATTTCCTCAATGACTATCTTTTTCTTCTCATCAGACATATAAGCTAACAATAGTTTAGGACCAGATCCTAGATAGAGCGGCGACCTTTTTCCGATTCTTGTGTACAGCCTTAATGCCCTTGTACTCTCCACTTTCTCTACATAGACGGCTTCATTCTGCTGGGAAATAACTAAGTGAACAACCTCATTTATTTGTCCGGCAAGATTCTTCATATGTGGCAATGATATCTTTCTTACTTCAAGCTGATCTGCTACAAGAAACCCGAGCTCCATCAATTTTAAACCTAATTTATATCGGATATCATTCTCTGATTCTTTTGTTTTAATAATAAATCCACCGTATTCCAGTGATGCTAACAAACGATATACGGTTGGCTTTGGCAACCCGATCTCCGCTGTGATTTCCTTTAGGCTCCACTCTTGCCTGCCATCAATAAATAAATCTAGCAAATTCAATGCCTTGATAATACTTTGATTCATTGCTACCGTCCCCTTAAATCAAATGCGAAAGCACCGCAGCTCTAGCGTACGGATTTCGTAGTCTTCGACCGAGATAAAGGAAACCGTGCTGAGGTAGTTCACGAGCTATTGAGAATTGAACTACCATTTTCACCGAGTGAAATTTGCACTCCCAATTTCACCTGATGTTGACTTATCGTAGGGAGGAGACGTAGAAATCCGCTTGCCGATAGGTGCTGTAGCTAGACGTAGACAACTTTTATAAATGGTTATCTATAGTAATAAATTCTATTATCTTAAGGATTCTAATTCTTTTATGTCAACGTCCCTTTTCGCCATTTCTATAATGTAAGCTTCACCAGGAACAATTTTCTCTGGAGCATATACACCTCTTTGCGTAATAAGCCCGCTGCCAATCATTTGTGCTACGACAGATATGGTATTAGCTGTTGCACGTGCCATTGCAGTAACTTGATGGACTCTATCTTTGTAAGTCGCTAGTTCATATTCATATTTTGCATTATGACCATTTTCAGTACCCTCTACAATGACTCGTAAAAGAACAGCATCATCTTTCTCCCCTAATTCTACAAATGGCTCGAGAACTTTTAATAAAACATCGCGAGGTTTAATTTCTTGTCCTTTTACCTCAACTGTATAATCATTTCTAGTTAAATTTAAATCTACTAATAACTTGAATTTTTCGGCATGCCCTGGATAACGGATTGTTTTATATTCCAGCGTCTCTAGATGTGGGTAAGAATGGGATAACGTGGATGTTCCACCTGCTGTATGAAATGCTTCAAGTGGACCAAATTTTTCAAAATAAACCGTTTCGATTTCTGATAAGGATGGTATTTCTTGCATAATACCACCGCGAATGATTAATGATGGGTCCGTATAATGGTCGCAAACCCCTTCCATCGAGAAAACATGATTATATTCGAGTGGAGGTTCGGGACGAACAGGAATCCCACCTACATATAGTTTGATAGACTTAACATCGTCCAGTTTACTTGCACCATATCCTGCAAGAATATTAATCATACCCGGCGCAACGCCTAAGTCAGGAATTAGTGTAACACCTGCCGCCTCTGCTTTTTCATGCATTTCTAATACATGATCTGTCGCATGACCGATATGACCACCTAAATCAACAGAATGAACACGTGCTTCGATTGCCGCTTTTGCCACACTAACATTAAATGAATAAAAGAGTGCATTAATAATAACATCATAGCTTTGAATAAAGTCTTTCAATTGTTCATAATCTGATGCGTCTAAATATGCAGCTGATAATTTGGATGAATCTAATTGTCTGCAAACCGCTTCTGCTCTATTAATATCCACATCCGCTAATGTGACAGTTTTGACCCCCTCACTATTAACTAGATCCCGTGCTGCTTCTTTTCCCATTAAACCTGCGCCTAAAACCGCTATTTTCATTGTTATTCCCCTTTCTTCGTATAAGACCATTGTTTTAATTTATCTTTGTGGTTTATTTGCGGGTGATTTTTGCTAATGTAAGACAAACCACCCGCGTATATTACAACTGCGCATTTGTTTTAGTTATTATCTATTTGCGCTCTTTGCAGTCTGCCGCTGAAATCAATATAAACACTCTTCCATTCTGTAAACACATCTAATGCAGCCACACCGGAATCTCGATGGCCATTTCCAGTACCTTTTGTTCCTCCAAATGGCAAATGAATCTCAGCACCTGTCGTACCTGCATTCACATAAACAATCCCTGTATCAAGGTCACGCTGTGCTGCGAAAACCTTATTTATATCCCTTGTAAAAATAGAGCTGGACAGTCCGAATGTAACACTATTATTAACATCTATCGCTTCCTCAAAGCTTTTTACCGGAATAATCGACACCACCGGACCGAAAATTTCCTCTTGGGCAATTCTCATATCTCGCTCTACATTCGTAAAGACACTTGGTGCATAATAATAACCTTCCGCATATTCTTCATCATTAATAATATAGCCTCCAGCAAGTAGAAGAGCCCCTTCTCCTCTCCCAATTTGGACATATTCATGGATTTTTTGCAGTGCATTTCCATTAATTACTGGTCCTATTTTTACCTCTTCATCCAGACCATCACCGATTTTCAAATTTCTCATTCGATCTAATAGCATTTCTTCGAGCTCTGCTTTGACATTTTCATGGACGATTACTCTACTACAAGCAGTACAGCGTTGCCCACTCGTTCCAAAAGCACTCCAGAGAATTCCTTCAACCGCTAAATCTAAATCTGCATCGTCCATGACAATGATGGCATTTTTCCCACCCATTTCGAGTGACACTCTCTTTAACATTTTTCCGCATTTTTCCGCAATGGTACGTCCAACTTCATTGGAGCCAGTAAAAGAAATTACATCTATATCAGGGTGCTCTACTATTGCCGTTCCAACTTTCGAACCTGAGCCACAAACAAGATTAATGACCCCTTTTGGCAAACCAGCTTCCGCAAAGATATTAATTAATTCTCTCGCCATTAGCGGAGTTTCCGTTGCAGGCTTCCAAACAACCGCATTACCGGCAACAATGGCAGGAAACGACTTCCACGTTGCAATGGCAATAGGAAAATTCCATGGTGTAATGATTCCTACAATACCCACTGGTACACGGATACTCATGGCAAACTTATCTTTTAATTCAGAAGGAGTCGTATTTCCGAACAGGCGCCTACCCTCACCTGCCATATAGAATGCCATGTCAATCCCTTCTTGTACCTCGCCTCGGGCTTCTTCAATCACTTTGCCCATTTCCATTGTCAAAATTCGAGCCAGCTTTTCTTTTTTTTCTTTTAAAAGCAGACCGACCTGATACAAAACTTCAGCACGCTGTGGTGCAGGAACAAGCGCCCATTGCTTTTGGGCCATTTTCGCTGCAGCTACTGCTTTATCCACATCTTCCGTTGAGGATAAAAGAACCTCCCCAATTGTTTCTCCAGTAGCCGGGTTTTTAATAGGTGCATATTGCTCTTTTTCCGAGATTACCCACTCACCGTCTATAAAATTATCAACTGTTAAACCATCAACTATTTTCCTAGCCATCTTTTCCATCCCCTTTCTAATTCTCTACTTATAAATATTTCTAGAAAAATCTAAATTTTCCTGCGAATTTGTCGAATTGTTTTTGTGACAGAAATTTTTTCCGGATCCATTTCAATTTCTATCACCGTTGGCAAATTCGATTTCAAAGCACAACGTATTGCCTCTTGGAATTCTGTAACAGTAAGTGCCTTTACTCCATTTGCATTTAAGGATTTGGCTAGCGCAACAAAATCAATATTTCCTAAATCAGTGCCGATTACCTTTTCAGGATAATGAATTTCCTGATGCATTCGTATCGTTCCATACATAGAATTATTAAACACAATGCTAATGACAGGAATGTTGTAGCGGGCAGCTGTTTCCAACTCTTGGACGGTCATCATCATTCCACCATCCCCCGACAATGACACTACCACCTTATTTGGAAAAGCAATGGCCGCTCCGATTGCTGCTGGAAGACCGTACCCCATCGCTCCCGAGGTCGGACCAATATAGGTCTTCTTTTGTTTAAATCGATAATATAAATGAAGCCAACCTGCGAAATTTCCAGCATCATTTGTGATAATTGCATCATCTGGAAGCAGTTTTTGCAGTTCTTTAATTACGTCTTCATTCGAAAGCTGTTGCGTACCTTCCTTCTCCCTTATGATGGAAGAATCGCGATACCTTTGATTACATTTTGCAGTCCAGTCTTTCCAATCTGTCTCGACCCTTATGGATAACATCTTGGTTAAAGCTTCCTTCGCATCTGATATGACCCCTAAATTAGGCTCGTACACTCGGCCTAAGGTTAGTTCATCGATATCAATATGAATAAGTATTTGATCTCGTCTAATTAAAGAATAATCTTGAGTGGTTACTTCTGAAAGTCTAGTACCTATAGCAATAATGACATCGGCTTCTTTCGTGGTTGCTAAAATGTCTTTCGGAGTTCCTAAGCCTAAATGGCCAGCGTATAATGCATGATGATTCGGAAAAACATCATGCCTGCGAAATGCTGCTATAACTGGAAGGTGAAGCATTTCAGCAACATCAAGGAGTTCTTCTTCTCCTTCAGAAGAAATGACCCCTCCGCCAGCGATAATTAATGGGCGTTTCGCTATATTTAATATCGTTTGTATTTCATGAATTTCAGTTTCATTAGGAACTGGTCTTGGCTTCCTTACCTTTGGGTGAAAGGTCATCATACTTGTTTCCTTAAGCAAATCCTCTGGTAAAGAAATGACTACAGGACCAGGTCTTCCAGTTTGGGCAATCCGAAAAGCCCTTTGAACAAGCTCTGGAACTCGGTCAACATCTTTAATTTCAACGGTCCATTTAGCGATATGTCCAAAGAATTGATCTAGGTCAACTTCTTGAAACCCTTCTCTTCCGCGAAATTTACTATGAACCTGACCCAAAAAAACAACCATTGGCGTGGAATCTTGGTATGCCGTATGTACGCCAATTGCTAAATTCGCACCACCAACCCCGCGTGTTGCCATGACAACACCAGGCTTTTTCGAGGCTTTTGCATATCCTTCTGCCATAAAAGATGCCCCGCCTTCGTGCCTTGCTGTGATCAACTCAATGGTTGGCTCTTCGTAAATGGCATCAAGTAATGGAAGATAACTTTCACCAGGGACACAAAACACTTTTACGACATCTTCCAGTTTCATGCATTCCACAATTGCCCCCGCTCCGTTCATTTCTCTTTTTTCATGTATCTGAGACATTTACATTCACCTCAAAATTTAGGCTTTTCATTCTATCTACTGCCTCAAATAGCCTTGCGGTTGGTACGGTTAAGGAGATACGAAAATACCCTTCCCCTGATGGCCCAAATGCATTACCAGGTGTGATAATTACGCCTGCTTCTTCAAGTACCATTTCTGCAAACTCTTGAGAAGAATACCCATTCGGAACTGGTGCCCAAATAAAAAAGGACCCTTTAGGCTTTTCTACTTGGATGCCAATGTTTTGTAATGCTTCTACCATTTTTTCAAGACGCTCGTTGTATATGCTGTTGTTTTCTTCTACTGTTGCATAGTCACTATACAACGCTTCAGCTGCTGCTTTTTGAATCGGGAGGAACTGACTTGTGTCCGTATTGCTTTTAACAATGGATAAGGCTTGGATAATATCACGGTTTCCAACGACATATCCAATCCGCCATCCTGTCATGTTAAAGCTTTTTGACAATGAACCAAATTCAACAGCAACTTCTTTTGCACCGGGAACCTGAAGGATGCTTGGTGCCTTATATCCGTCAAAGGTGACTAAATTGTATGCCGAATCATGGACGATTCCTATTTGATTTTCTTTTGCGAAATGAACAGCTTCTTCCAAGACATCCAGTTCTACTGTTGCTGCAGTGGGATTACCAGGGTAATTCAAAAACATGAGTCTTGCTTGTTTTTTATGTTTATTAGACACTTTTGTATAATCCGGGCGGTAATGTTGGTTCGGTATGAGCGGAAGGTCTACACACTCTCCACCTGAGAGGTAGGCGGCCGTTCGATAAACGGGGTAACCTGGATCAGGAATTAACACAACATCACCAGGATCAATCATCGCCGGAACTATATGTGCAATCCCTTCTTTTGAGCCAACGAGTGTTAACACTTCTGTATCCGGATCCAATTCTACTTGATAATGATTTTTATAAAATGATGCGACAGATTGGCGAAACTCCTGACAACCAGCATAACCTGAATACTTAAAATTAAGTGGATTTCCCAGTTCTTTTTTGAGTCTTTCTACAATAAAACTAGGTGTCGGTAAATCAGGCGCCCCAATTCCTAAATCAATGATATCCATTCCTTTTTCCTGTAGCCGTTTCTTTTTCTCATCAATGATCGAAAATAAATACGGTGGCAGTCCTTGAACACGTTTTGAAACAAAAGACAAATTACATTCCCCCTCTCCAATCCTTTAACTGTCATTTCATTATATGAAACTGAGTTTCAAATATGACGAAAACAGAGGGACGGTTCTCTTGTTTCTTAAGAAACAAGAGAACCGTCCCTCTGTTTTATTCTTCCCATCTAAGAAAAACCCAATAATCTAGGATGTCGATTCGAAAGGATGTTGGAATGAAGACAAATTCCTCCCGGATATTATGTATTCCCGGATATTTTGATGCAATCTCTCGAAATGCCCTACTTAAAACGTCTTTTTCTTTTTCACTTGGTTGATCATCAAAATATGCCATCCAAAGCAGGGAATTGTAGTCGTTTCTTACGGTTAGTCCTCTCAGCTTTTTTGGTATCGCACCGATTAATACTGTTTGCGAGGATAAAAGTAAATCATCTTTATCAATTGACATATTCATCACCTGTACTATATGAATTTTCTTAAATAGTTCTGGATAAATTCCAAAATTCCTCTAGGCTAATAGGATTGTTTAAACGGCTTTCGTAAAATTAAACTGACACCAATTTTTTTGCAGATTGTTACATAATGCAGAAGCATTAACAATAAGGCGCTTGTGTTCATAGCAAGGATAATTCCTACCATTTGATAATGCGGATTTGATCCTAAAATATACATCATAACAAACAAGATAAAGGTAGCCCAAACATAGTGAAGAAGAGAATCTGTTATCAACCCTATTCCTATTAAAAAAGCCTGCAATGGAATGACAAAATAATGAAATAGGAAATACGGCCATAATAGTTGCAAATAAAGAGGTGCAAGTGCAGATTTAAAAAATAAATGGGTTAACGGCTCAGCAAAAAAATGAAAAATGAGGATAGCTGGAATCCCATAAAGAAATGTCATAAACATCACTTGTTGCAATATTTTTTGCAGTTTTACATATTCCTTTTTTGCATAGGCTTCTGAAACGGTCGGAATAAGTACCGTAGAAAAGGAATGAGCAACAAATGCCGGAAAAAAACCAATACTAAAGGCAACGCCCGTTACGATCCCGAAATGTTCAAGTGCAACCGTACCGGTCAATCCAGCTTTCATTAAAGAAGCTTTAATTAAAAATGGTTGAATAGCATGAGCAATGGAATGAGAAATTCTCATGCCTGTTGTTGGTAATGAAACAGATAATAGACTCTTACGAACATTTTTTCCACTTAATAGCACATTCCCGCTATTTTTCATTTGTTTCATTTGTACATAAAATTGTTGTAAAAGATAAATAAGAACAATGAGCTCACTTCCTACTAGTGCACATAGAGCAATTAGAATAGCGATTTCAAGCTTAAATTGAAATAAATGATAAATAAACACAAGTAAAATTAACTGGGCAACTTTTCTTGTAAAGTTAGCAATTGCGATTTTTCCCATTTGCTGAACACCCATGAAATAGCCGCGTGCTATCGACGAGAAGGAAGTAATTGGAATTAGAATAATGACGAGCAAGCGTATGTAAGGATGATAATGATTGAAAACTGGAATAATCGGCAATACACAAATGGTTGTGATTGTTAAGACAATGGTAAAAAATGTAGCAAATCGAATTCCGTGACGAAGCATACTTGCATGGTACTTTTCATCTTTCTCTGCAATATATTTTGAAATAGAAACCTGGAGTTCCATGCTAGCTAATACAACAACAAAAAAGACTAATGGTAAAATGGACATGTATAAACCCATACCAACTCCACCAAGCTGCTTCGCAAGCACCATATTGACTAGGAACTCTATACATTCTCCTAAGCAAGCAACGACCGCTAATAAAAATATACCTCTGAAAAAAGAACTCATACTGTCTCTCCTTTTATTACGATGTCCAATAGTAAAGGATATGAGACAAGTCCTCAGAATATATGTATAGATTTTTATTTCTTCAAAACCCTAAAACCTTATTAGGTACTAAAGATTAGAATTCTTATGTGCTCGATTTATTGTTAACCTTTTTTAAAAATAAGTTGACAATATTAAAAACAATCTATTATTCTGTTATTACTAACTGCTGTTTTCGAATGAACTGTTGCTTTTCGTACTTTATTTAAATTTCTAATAAGAATTAGCTTCGGGGCATCTTTTCTTAATAGGATTGTCCAATCAAAGGTTGAAAATGGAAAATTGTAAGACTTACGATTACAAAAACAACAATGTTTAAGAAAAGAGCTTACTACATAATAAAGGAGAATTTCTTCATGAGAAAGCAAAAATTACGTGCACTTGATATTTGTTATGCTGGTATGTTTACCGCATTAATGATGATAGGTGCAAATATTACATCATTCGTTCCATTTATGGTAATTGGTGAGGTTCCGATTACATTACAAACCTTCTTTGCAATATTGGCTGGAGTATTATTAGGAAGTAGGATTGGGGCAATTTCCATGATTGTTTATGCAGTCGTAGGATTAGTAGGCGCTCCAATATTTTCTCGATTTAGTGGTGGGCCAGGCATAATCTTAGACCCCACTTTTGGCTTTATTCTTTCCTTTATTCTTTTAGCTTTTATAACAGGTAAAGTTGTAGAAAAATCCAATAAATTATCTAGTTACATCATTGCCGCACTTATCGGAATGGCAATAAATTATCTTTTCGGGACAAATTGGATGTATTTTGCTTATAAATTCTGGGCGGGAGCTCCTGATGGGTTCACTTATAAAATGGCATGGGTATGGATGCTCGCACCAATGCCAAAAGATATTATTCTTTCTATCTTTGCAGGTGTAATGGCACACCGACTTCATAAAACAGTAAAACTGAAAAAATCAAACTCAGTTAATTTATAGATTACTGAGTTTGGTGGACATATGCCCGTTATTTGTCAAAATATCAGGCATGCGTCCGCTTAAGTTTATAAAGTTAAAATAATCGACTTATCCTTTGTTACAATAACTGTATGTTCCACTTGGGCAACAAAGCTTCCGTCCGGTGTTTTATATGTCCAGCCATCATTTTGTTCTTCCACTTCTTCCGCTCCGGTAGAAATAAACGGTTCAAAAGCAATGACCATTCCATCCTTCAATAAATCATTATCCCACGGTTCAAAATAATTCATAATGTAATCCGGTTTTTCATGCAGTGCCCTTCCTACCCCATGACCAGTTAAGTTCATGATGACAGTAAAGCCACTTCTTTTCGCTTCATTCATTACTGCCTTGCCAATTTGGTTTTGCTTCGTTCCAGCTTTAATTTTTTCTAGTCCCTTTTGAAAAGCCCTTTCCGCACAGTCACAAAGTTCTTGTAACTTTGAGTCACCATTACCTACTACAAAGGAAATGCCTGTATCCGCATAATAGCCATTTAAGGAGCCAGATACATCAATATTTATTAGATCCCCCTCTTGCAGGATTCTATCACTTGGAATCCCATGGGCAACCTCGTCATTAACGCTTATACAAGTGTATCCTGGAAAATCATATTCTCCTTTTGGGCCAGAAATCGCTCCATTTTCTTTAAAAAGCTGTCCGGCTATTTCGTCGAGTTCCTTCGTGGTAATTCCTGGTATTGCCTGCTTTCTCATCTCATCACGAATATTTGCGACAAGCTTACCTATTTTTTTCAATCCTTCTATATCTTGATCATTTTTTACAATCATTTGACAAGCCTCCTGTTTATTTCAACGAATGTATTGTAGCATTTTGTAATGCTTTTATACAGATGAGCACTATTTCTTATCAATTATATAGGAAAAAAGAAATGATTTTCAAAATCTCTTATATATCTTTTGTAACTCCACGTAATACTTTTGTAACACTTTTTAAAATAACTGTAACCTAAGTTTCGACAATTTTCTGATATATTAAAAATATCAAGTGTAAATTTTACTATTTGGTGAATTTTGCTAGGTACAATAGTCATTATTCTTTAGTTCTATACATAATTTCACGAGGTGAACCTATTAAATGAAACGAATTGCCCCTATTCTGTTAATACTTTTATTAGGAATCGTATTTTTTCTTCCAGCGAAAGAAGCTGAGGCTGCTTCTTCCACAAAGCTCATTAAAGTTGCAAAAAAATACATTGGAACTCCATATAGAACTGGCGGGATATCACCAAAGGGGTTCGATTGTTCTGGTTTTGTTTCCTATTCTTACAAGAAAACAGGAATCAATTTACCACATTCAGCAGCAGCAATGTTTCATAAAGGAAAAACTGTTCCTAAATCAAAATTAAAGCCTGGTGACTTAGTGTTTTTTCATACAGGATCAAAAAAAGTCTCCCACGTGGCTATATACATCGGCAACAACAAAGTGATTCACTCCGTAACAGGCGGAGTAAAAATTGATTATTTGACCAGCACTTATTGGAAAACAAGATATATTGGGGCAAAAAGAATTTAATAGTCTAGAAGTAAAGTAGCTTGAGTGCTACTTTTTTATTTGTCTTTCTAATTATGGAAGCTGATAGGTTTCCCTATCAGCTTCCACCTTCCTCTTCCATTTTTTCTAACTCTTCATATATCTCATTTCTTTTTATTTCCAATCTGTATGCTTCATGATGAAGCTCTTGTAATAATTGTATTTCTGTTTCCTTTTCCATTTGTTTACGAATAACACTAATAGTAGTCTCAATTTGTTCTATTTCTTTTTCTAGTATAAGCATTATTTTTTCTTCTTTTATTGGATCTTCCTTTTTAGCCACTTCCACTGAATTTGTTTTAGATAACTTTAGTTCTCTTTTATTCCGTAGTTCCTCCATTTTCCCTTTTGCCCATTTATAATTCCCTTCGAAACAATGGACAGATTGATTCTCAATCCAATATATTCTGTTGAACAAACGATTTAAGAAATAGCGATCATGTGAGACAGCAATAATCGTTCCATTAAATTCTTCCAATGCTTCCTCTAATACTTCACATGAATCAATATCTAAATGATTCGTTGGTTCATCAAGAATTAGAAGATTAATATCCTTGCACATTAATTGTGCCAGGCGCAACCTCATACGCTCTCCACCACTAAGCTGATTTACTTTCCGAAATACAGAGTGACCATAGAACAGAAATTTAGCCAAAATATGGCGAGCCTCCCCTTCTGTTACATGGACCTCTTCCCGAAATTCCTCTATTACAGAATGGTTCATTTGAGTATCATATACATGCTGAGATAAGTAACCGACTTTCAAATTGGTACCAAGTCGTATCTCCCCAAAATCTGGTTGTTCCTCCTTCAACATCAATTTGATTAATGTTGATTTTCCCGTTCCATTTTCACCGATTATCGCTACTTTGTCCATATATTGAATATGCATATGAACATTTTCGAATAGAAGGTTTTGCTCATAAGACTTACCAACTTCTTTAATAGTAATAACATCTTTTCCACTTCTATCTACATCATTAAAATCTGCACTAATTTTCCTGCGGTTTAAAATTGGTCTATCGAGCTTAACCATTCTTTCTAATGCTCTTTCCATATTTCTAGCACGTTTATGCAAACCTTCATTTGGTGGATTTGCGCGATTTGCCCATTCTTTTAGGCGTTTGATTGCTTCCTTCATTTTTTTTATTTTCTTCTGCTGCTCTTGATAGGCCTGGAATTCTAATAGCAATCTTTCTTCTTTCTCTCTTACAAATCCGGAAAAATCAGTATTGTATTCGTGTATTTCTCCGTCTTCTATATCGACAATTTTATTAACGACCTCATCTAAGAAATAACGGTCATGTGAGATTACAACTACTGTGCCATTGTATTCTCGCAAAAAGCTGCCTAACCATTCTACCGCTTGTAAATCCAAATGATTGGTCGGTTCATCAAGCAAGAGTAAGTCAGGATTTTTCAATAATATTAATGCTAAGCCAATTTTTGTTCTTTCACCGCCGCTTAATTGATTAAATGAATGTGATAAGAGACTCGTGATATTTAAGCCATTTGCCACTCGGTCGATATTCGCATCCATTTCATACCCGCCATGCTGAAGAAAATAATCCTGTAATTCTCCGTACAAATTGATGTATTTTTGAAGTGTGTCCGGATCTAGCTCATTTCCCATCAATGCCTCAAGCTCTGTCATTTTTTCTTGTTTATCGAGCAGGGTTTGAAAAGCACTTTTTAAAACACCTTCAACCTTTATTTCCATTGGATAATCGGCTATCTGTGCTAAATAGCCAATTTCAAGCCCTTTTTTCCAATGAACTTGCCCTCCATCTTGTTCTTCCATACCCGCCATAATTTTTAATAATGTAGTTTTTCCGCTTCCATTTCTACCTACAAGACCGATATAATCATTTTCTTTAATTTCCAGTGTTATATTTTCAAATAGGAGATTCCCTCCGTATGATTTATTAATATCTTGAATGCTGCAAATAATCATTTTATTTCTCTCCAATTCCGTTTTTTTTAACGCAAAAAAAGCCATAGGAAATTAAATCCCATGACTTTAAGTTCAAATGATATGTGTTTCAGATTAACACATCGATATATGAAAAGCATAAGCGCCTTGCTAATCCGTTAGCCGCTGTAGCTAGACATAAAAAGGAGAGAGCAAGAAGCCCTCCCCTTTACCGAACTATAGAAAAGTGGTTATAGAGATTTTCTCACCGTTTTATTTTCCATATGCAGTTGCTAAAAATGGGCATACTTATCCCGTTAGCAACTACAGCATGAAAAATCGCACGGCAAATATCCATGTATTCCATCCATTGCCCGCGAACTAAAACAGCTTGATTCATCTCTACACACCACCTTTCATTACGATTATTTTTATTTTAATTTTTTTGAACATTCATTGCAAGCTTTAATTATCCATTATGCTGCAAAAGTTGCTCTAATACCTTTTGTACATTATAGCCATCTTTAAAGGAAACAAGTCTCGATTGCTCGCCTTCTATTGCCTTAATTAGTTCTGAAATAAGATCTTGGTGCTCATTATTTTCAACCGCTTCGATTGGAAATGCAGATTGTTCGTTTGTTTCCCCTTCAAGCTGAGCCCAATTTTTAAGAGCTAATGTCCCTCTGTCACCGTACAATTTAAAGGATATCTCTTCTTTTCTTCCAATTCCGCTTAATCCATCAATCACAACAGGAGTACCATCATGAAGCTTTAATTTTGCAATAACACCTGTTTCACAATGCTCTGGATTTTCCGGATAGTCAATAAAAGATTGTTCATATGTAATTTCCCCAAAAAGTTCTTGCATCACTTGAATATAATGAGGAGTAATCTCCCGAATAAACCCACCTTGTTCCCTACTTGCGATCCAAGGATTTTGCTGCCAATTGCGCGGCCATTCTGGAAAATGCATTTTTAACTCAACTCTTTTTATTTTTCCAATTTCTCCTGATTCCTTTTTAGATTTCAATGTGTGGACAGCATTGCTATATGCTAAAGGAAAATTAATCGCATTCACAATCTGTGCTTGTTCAACTGCGCTAGCCATTTTTTCTGCTTCTGTTAATGAATTTGCTAATGGCTTTTCGCATAAAATATGTTTGCCTGCTTTTGCCGCTTCTACTACGATTAGATGATGAAACTTTGGCGGTACGGCAACATAGACAAGATCTACGGAAGGATCTGCAATTAATTCATTATAATTCGTATATATTTTCACATTATCTATTTTTTCTTGTAACTCATTTAACCTTAAAGTATTAGTGTCACAAATTGCAGCGACTACCGTATTCGGATGTTTAACAAACTGCCATAATAGCCTTTCACCAATAGCTCCCAATCCGATAATACCGACTTTTACCAAATGATTTTTTTCCATATTTGCACCCCCTATGCTTTTATTATTCTCTGACTTTTTGAAAACGTCAAATATTAATTTATCGTCGCAACTTTACATTTAAGCTTTTCTTTTCCACGTCTTAAATGAGTTTTCACAGTAGACATTGGCAGCTTACTATTCTTTGATATATCCATAATCGTAAAATCATGAAAATAGTAAAGCAAAATAGGGTTTTTATATCGATTTGGGAGTTCATTAACCTTTTTCATTAACTCGTCATGAAGGCATTTTTCCATAACTGTTTTTTCCGTTTCGTCATGCAACTCCTCTTCATTTTCCCAGTATGCTTGATAATTTAAATAACGATTTCGAACATTATCCTTCTTCCATTCATCCTTGCACTTATTTTGGGCAATTTTAAAAATCCAGTTTTTAAGTGATGCCCTTTTTTCAAAAGATTTATAATGAATAAATGCGGAAACAAGTGTTTCTTGATAAATATCCTCAGCTAACTCCCAATGTTTCATAATAGAATATATGTAATGTAAAAGTGCTTTTCCATGTATTTGAATGAATTCTTCTAAATCGACTACACTATTGTTTTTATGATTATCTACAATCATTTTGTTCTCTCCTACATCATCAATTTCTAGTTACATTTTAATGAAACAAACTTAAATTAACCAAAACGGATTCTTAATTTTTCTTTAATTTTTGCTTAGAAAATATTAAGTTTTTTCTTTTATATATAAACGTAATAAAAAAAAGAATCCCTACAGTTTTATAACCAAATATTAATCTATCAACATTAGATATTTTTATCATGAGGTAACAGGTTTAATTTTACATAAGGCTTAAGACGTAGAAGATAGATACTTACAAAGGTATCTCTATCCATTCATGTCCAAAATTTACTTCCATTTCAAAAAAAAATTACTTCAATCCAAGTTATCTCTCATATATAATTTTTTTATGCGGCTAAAATTTACATTAATAATTGCTTTTTAATCAGGATATGAATGTTGTCTTGATCTACTTTCACTGCGCTGTTATTCGTCCCTAATAAGGTTGTAGAAATTTGAGGAGCTAATTTCACTTGTTTTAGTAGATCAACCAACAATATTCTCAAAAAGAATTCAACAGAAAAAGGTGTATATAAATATGAGTATTTTATCTGTAAAGAACTTGAGTCATGGCTTTGGTGACCGTGCGATATTTAATGATGTTTCCTTCCGTTTGCTTAAAGGAGAGCATATCGGATTAATCGGTGCAAATGGCGAGGGTAAATCAACGTTTATGAATATTGTGACTGGAAAACTACAGCCTGATGAAGGCAAGGTGGAATGGGCGAAAAAGGTCCGTGTCGGTTATCTTGATCAGCATGCAGTTCTACAAAAAGGAATGACGATTCGGGATGCTTTAAAAGGTGCATTTCAATACCTCTTTGATCTTGAAGCGGAAATGAATGATATTTATAACAAAATGGCAGATGTAACACCTGAGGAACTTGAATCATTACTTGAAGATGTAGGAAATATTCAAGAAACTTTAACGAATAATGATTTTTATGTTATTGATGCAAAGGTGGAAGAGGTTGCCCGTGGTCTTGGATTAGATGATATCGGTTTGGAACGTGATGTTCAGGATTTAAGCGGTGGGCAAAGAACAAAAATCTTGCTTGCAAAGCTGCTCCTTGAAAAGCCTGATATATTATTGTTAGACGAACCGACAAACTATTTGGATGAGCAGCATATTGAATGGTTAAAGCGATATTTGCAAGAATACGAAAATGCATTTATTCTTATATCCCACGATATCCCGTTTTTGAATAGTGTCATTAATCTTATTTACCATATGGAAAATCAAGAATTAAATCGCTATGTTGGGGATTATGATGATTTTCTTAAAGTATATGAAATGAAGAAACAGCAACTTGAATCCGCTTTTAAAAAGCAGCAACAAGAGATTTCTGAGCTCAAGGACTTTGTTGCGCGTAACAAAGCAAGGGTATCGACGCGAAATATGGCAATGTCTCGTCAGAAAAAGTTAGATAAGATGGAAATAATCGAGCTAGCTGCGGAAAAACCAAAACCTGAATTTAACTTTAAAGAAGCAAGAACTTCAGGCAAAGTAATCTTTGAAACTTCGGACCTAGTAATTGGATATGAGGAAGCACTTTCAAAGCCTCTTAATCTACGGATGGAGCGCGGACAAAAAATTGCACTCGTTGGTGCTAACGGGATTGGTAAAACAACTTTATTAAGAAGTATTTTAGGAGAAATCAAACCAATTTCCGGATCTGTTCAACTAGGGGATTATTTATTTACTGGATATTTTGAACAAGAAATGAAACAGGCTAACTACCAAACTTGTATTGAAGACGTTTGGAATGAGTTCCCGTCCTATACTCAATACGAAATACGTGCGGCGTTAGCAAAGAGTGGCTTAACTACTAAGCATATTGAAAGTAAGGTTGAAGTGTTAAGTGGTGGGGAGAAAGCGAAAGTTAGGCTTTGCAAGCTTATTAATAAAGAAACGAACATTTTGGTATTGGATGAGCCAACAAACCATCTTGATGTAGATGCCAAGGAGGAGTTAAAACGCTCCTTAAAGGCATACAAGGGAAGCATTCTTCTCATTTGCCACGAACCTGAATTTTATCAGGATGTCGTAACGGATGTTTGGAATTGTGAGTCATGGACAACTAAAATATTTTAAGAAAAATTCCCGTTTTTATTAACGGGGATTTTTTTACGAATAGAATTCTAATTATTCAAATTACTTTATATAATTAATTGGCATTAGGAAAAAGGAGGTGAAAAAATGACACTTTATGGATTTGTTTTACTCATTCATCTTATTTCTGCTGTAGCAGGATTGGGTTCTAGCTTTGCCATGCCTTTGGTGATAAAATACCCAAAAACAGTGGAACAGGCGAAGTTCTCCTTGCTTTTAAATAAGCATATTGAAAAACTAGTAAAATTCGGAAGCATTGGCCTATTGGTAACAGGACTGATTCTCGGATTTCTCCACCTCGATCTTTTCAAACAAGGCTGGTATATTGCTGCCATCGTGATTTATATTCTTGTACAACCAATTGTTGTAGGAATTATTCCAAAAAGACTAAAACAAATGGAACAAATTCTTGAAGAGCATAACGGTGAAGACATTCCAGATAACTATCAAGAGCTGAATCAAAGTCTTCGTCCATATCATTGGACCATCCATATAGCAGCAATTATTTTAATCATCTTAATGGCTGTCAAACCATTTTAACTTTTGTAGGATAAGATTGTTGGCCGTTCTGCTTGATCTCTCTTTTTTGCTCTTAAGAATAATAATACCGCAATAGTAGTCGGCCAATATGCCATACAAAGTTTAGTGCAGATCCTCATGATTTATAACATTGCCTCCTATTTTTATCTTCTAATCATTTTCTAATCACCTTTTAATCAACTTATAATTTATGTAAAATTTATATTTATTCCTACTATTATAACATTTTCGTATTCATGAAATTTTCCTTTACCTATTATTTTTCGCGTGCTAATATACTTATCGGTAGACATATTTTTCAAACAATTAATTAGGAGGTTTAATATATTATGAAAAAGCAATGGTTAATCGCCTTAGGACTTGCTCTTGTGGTTGTACTTACTGCAGCTTGTTCTAACAATGATTCTTCTAAATCAGATTCAAACAATAAAACAGAATCAGCAACAAATGTAAAAGCAGATATGATGCAATTTTATATGAATCTTGTGGATAAAATTAATTCTGCTGATCAAGACTTAAACGCTTATGAATCAGCATTATCTGCGGATCCACAACCACCTGCCAAAGATTTAGCTGACTTAAAAGATAAGGCAGCTGCGGCAGCTCCAAATGTTGTAAATAACATTAAAGAAGTGAAGATTCCTGCTGGATTAAAAGACAAGAAATCAGATCTTGAAGGTGTTCTTAAAGATTTAGAGGATTCTTATCAATTAAAAGCAGATGAATTGAAAAAAGATCAACCATCACTAGATGATGCTAACGCAAAATTTGATTCTGCTGATGAAGCTCTAGGCAAATTATTACAAGACGCTGGTCTTGCAAAAGCTAGTTTAAATAATGACGTAAATTCTTAATAAATAGAAAAACAGCAGCCATTTGGTTGCTGTTTTTTTATGCTCTTTTCTTAACATTTCTTGATTTTGTAATCTTAATCTCATAATTTTTTGTTACTGCTTTACAATGGGAAATCCTTTTAAAGAAAAGATGCCCAGAAACTAAAATAGGATTATACAAAGTAAGGTAAGCAACAGGTTAAAATCGACTTTTGTATTTTAATACTTTATACGAAATAGTATTATTCTAATACAAAATCACCAGAAGATGTTCTTACCTTTAGCTTAATGGCACCAGTCGAAATTTTCCCAACAATTATGTGGTCAGAATTTACCGAATACTGCACACCCTTTAGCTTCACTTTTCCATCTCCAGAATTCCCTTTAAAATTAATATCCAATGGAAGTTCCCTTTGTTCTGTTTGTACTTTAACTTTAACATCACCACTTGTGGTTTCAACAGATATTTCTTTCATTTTATCATTTGGATGAATATTTATATCACCTGAGACTGCTTTTGCGTTGATAATACCTGATATATGGTTTAACCTTATATCTCCTGAAGAACTGGAAACACTAGCAATTTTAGAATCTTGTTCATTCGTATTAATGTCACCGCTAGATGATTGTACTGTCATTTGATTCTCAACAATTCCATTGCCTATTTGTATATCTCCCGAGCTAGATTTAACACTTAGATGTTCTACATGCAAGCCTTTAGCAACAATATCTCCTGAAGATGTCATTATAGATATAGATTGATAAATATTTTCCGGTATGCTTACCAAAAGTTTTGTTTTACTAAACGCCATTAAACTTATATTAAAATATTGCTTTCTTTTTATTTCAATATTTATTGTGCCATCATTCTTTTCAATATTAAGCTGAAACTGGTCTTTCATATTCTTGCTCACATGTCCGTCTAGTTTAATAGTTATATCCTTTTGATGAGATGGTTCTACCTTTACATCTGTTGAAGATGAAACAACTTCTATATTATTAACTCCATTTCCGCTAACGATTTCTTTTTTATTTATATTTGTGGTTTGAAATGGATTTTTCACTACAAAGGACACAATAGAGCCAACAATGCCAATCAAAATGAGTATGCATCCGCTATATATAATTTTTTTCATCCCCGATTACCTCCCTGTTATAACTCGTATATTAAATTGAATATATTTCGAAATAACCTTGTAAAGGAACTTTCCTATATAAAATGAACATACGCCTAGTATTAAACCGATGCCGCATAATACTAAAGTATTAAAGATTTCAAAGCTAATCCCTTCGTATTCACCTATAAGTACTGAGTAAACAAACAACAAAGGCGAAAGTGTAAAGGAAATAGAAATTACCCATAACCCAATATATACTCCAATAATCCCCATTACAGGTCCTACGATGAAGACTAGGTTAAAAAATCCTATGCCAATAGCGGAAAGTATTGTACGAGTAATGTTAGGTGCTTTTCCAGTGTGATCAGCTTTTGAAATTTTATAATCCGCTAGTAAATCTTTCGCAATATCGTTAGGATCACCAAGTTCCTCAATAATTTCTTGCTCGCTCTTTCCATTCTCTAGGCCAATAGTAAAATGCTCCTCAAAGTCATACATCATATCCTTCCGGTCCGGTTCCGGAATATTGGTTAGAGCAGCATCAAGTTTTTTGAAAAATTCATTTTTCCCCATGATTTGTCCCCTCTTCAATAAATTGATTAACCGCTGTAGAAAATTGGTGCCATTCTCTTATAAGCTCATTCATATAGACTCTCCCGCTATCTGTAAGCGAATAATATTTACGCGGAGGGCCCTCAGACGATTCGGAAAGATAGGTTGTTAAAAAATCCTCTTTCGTTAATCTTCGCAGTAATGGATATAATGTGCCTTCTGCCACTTCTATCTTATTAGATATACTTTGTGCTAATTCATATCCGTATTGGTCTTTATTTGAGATTATAATTAATACACATAATTCAAGTACGCCTTTTTTAAATTGAACATTCAAACTTTCCACCTCCTGAACATTATCCACTATTAATTAATGTTCAATAGTAATTTGTAACTATATAATAATCGATACTACTGATTAATGCAAGGTACTAAATAAAAAATAATACAAAATTAATTGCAAAGTGTGGGTAGGTGCTTTTCCCTCGCTATATTACAACCATAAAAAGACTTCTCCAGAAAAAACACCTACCCACAACTAGTGCGACTAGAGTTATTTATGCCACAAAAGAAAAAAATCAGATACAGTTGTATCCGATTTTTATTTCCCATCAACAATTTTCCCCGCCACTACATCCTTTTTATGCGGCTCAACATTTAACTCTCGGCAAATTTGTTTTAGCTTTCTTTCTTCTCGTTCTGTTACAATCGATATTACGGTTCCCGATGTCGAGCCTAATCTGCCCGTTCTTCCTGAACGATGGATAAATTGCGATAGGCTTTCCGGAAAATCATAGTGAATAACATGAGTTAATCCCGATAAGTCTAAACCTCTTGCAGCAACCTCTGTTACTAACAGATACTGTGTTTCCCCTTGCCCAAACAACTTTATTGCCTTTGCACGCTCTTCTTTTTTCAAATCACTGTGAAGCTCTCCAACAGATACTCCTTTAAACTGAAGTTTTTCTGCTAATACAGAAAGATTTCCAATATCTCTTACAAAGACAAGTGCTTGAAATTTGCCCGCTGCGCTAAGTTTTCGAAGAACATCCATTTTCTCTCTAGCGTCACATAAAAAATACTGATATTCCACTTTAGGAGATTCCTTTACAGTGATATTAATAAGTTCAGGGTTCTTCATCATTGCACTTGCTCTCTGAATTGCTTCTGGTGTTAATGTCGCAGAAAACAGAATGAGCTGGCGATCACCTAACGTAGATTTCACAATATTAGAGATTGGTTGTTTATATTCAGGCAACAATAATTGGTCCCCTTCATCCAACACGATCATTTTCACTTCATGCATTTTTAACTTTTTCTGCATAATAAGTTCATTGATACGCCCTGGGGTACCAACAACGATTTGTGGCCGTTTTTTTAACTTCTCCAGCTGCCGTTTTACATTGGCTCCCCCTATAAAGGAAGCTGCTAATATTTCTGTCCCTTCCGTCCATTTTTGGATTTCCGCGAGGATCTGCATCACTAATTCTCTTGAAGGTGCAAGAATAACTGCTTGTACCCCTTTGTTCTCTTGATTCATTCGTTGCAGAAGAGGTAGCAAGTAAGCAACCGTTTTTCCGGTTCCTGTTGGAGAGCTAGCAATAATATCCTTGCCTTCTAAAATGAATGGCATGGCTTCTGATTGAACTGCTGTTGGGTTTTCAAACCCTGCCTTTTCCCAATTTTCTTTTATAAAAGCTTGAAATGATTCTAAACTTGAATTTCCGTTCAACATGTCGACTCCTTTTATCATAATACGGTAATCGTACCAATTATTTACTTTTCGTAATTTATTTTAACTTCTAAATTGCCTTAGTTTCAGGGCATCTTTTCTTAAATGGGCTACCCATTCTTAAGTTGAATAAAGAAGTTTTTAAAACTTTCATTTACAACAGGAACAAACTATAAGAAAAGAGCCTTAATAACTTGATATGCTTAATCATACACTAATGTTCCAATCCAAGACAAACCTCTAACAATTCCTATCCTTTTATTCAACCTCATAATTGGTATTAATATGGACATAATTAAAATGAAAAAATATCCGGTGTTAGGGGAATGGGATTGTGAAGCAATTGTTTAAATTAAGCTCCTCTTGGTTTCCTATTTGGTTAATTTCATTATTGATGCTAATCATGGTATGTGTTTACCTCCCTATTTTCAAAGGTGCAAAACTAAATATGTCTGATGTTCCTCTCATTATCGTGAATGAAGACAAGGGGAAAGTTGGCGATACTATATTATTAAATCTTATCGAAAATAAAAATGGAAATTCCTTCAAATGGGTTGTCGATAAAAACAGGAAACAAGCATTAACGGATTTAAGAAATAATAAAGCATATGGAGCATTGATTATTCCTCCCAACTATTCAAAAAGTCTTGGCCATGTACACGACACACTTATCACTGGTATTAGGAAAGGCAAAGCCGCTAAATTAGAAATTTTATTGAATGAAGGGATTGGACAAACTGCTTCCATGATTGCGAGCAATACTCTTCAAACCGTCGCTTTATCCACTTCTAAAGGAATTAGCAATGATTTTAAAAAAGAACTATCTCTAAATGGAATCACATTAGCACCGGAAAATGCCTCCTTATTAGATAACCCCGTTCAAGTAGTATCCAAAAATGTGCTTGGGCTTCCAGTTAATCTTAATAAAGGCATGACACCGTTTGTTATGGCACTTATATCATCCATCACAGGGATGTTAGGTGCGAATATGATACACGGTTATCTTTTGCGGGGAAATGGAACCTTGAAGAAAAAGGGCTCTGCATTAAATGAATCTGAATTCCTTCGATTAGAAATTATTTTTGGTGTGATTTTAACTTTTTGTGTCTCTATTGTGATGCAACTTGGTGTATTTGGACTTTTTGGGAGTGCACATTCTTCGAGCATTTTAATGATATTTTTATTCACTTTTTTCAGCATAACTACAATGTTTTTGTTATTTAAAACGATTGCGGTATTTTTAGGTGGATGGGGAATGTTAGTAATGTTCCCGGTGAACTTTATGGGGATTTTTTCAAGTGGTGGTGCATTTCCACTATCAACTTTACCGATCGTTCATCGATTGTTCAGTTTTATTTTACCTACGAGATATATTGTAGACGGAATTAGGGCATTGCTTTATTATGACGGAAGATTAGAAGCAGGACTTGGGGATGCCTTAGGAGCACTGTCCATATATTTTATCTTGACATTAGCAATTCTAATTACCTTTATTAAACTTACTAGGAAATATGAAGTAGCGGTAGTCGATGAAAGCGGAAAGAAAATGGGAGTAGAAGTTGGGAATGAATTTCCTCATAAATCTTCTGCCCATAAGAGAGAGGAATCATAAAATGTTGCATTGTAACACAGTTTTATTAAAATCACCTCACAAACGAACAATCATTAATATAAATGCTTATTTTTCGTACGCAATATTATATCTAGTTAATCCTGCGATTACAGGAATAATTCCACCGAGTATATAACATGAAATCACTTCTTTATATATAGAGAGATAGGAAACTTCAGTCCATCTTTTTTACAAGTGTTAAACTTTTTCAAAACAGTTCAACTTTATTTCAAAGCTACAAAAAAAGGGAAGTTGAACCATTTATATACATCGAATAAAATACCCTCTAATACAAACTATAGCAAATTTCCTAACCGTCATAATTAGAGGGATTTTCATTCTCGTGAAAACAAAATATTTTATTTTGTTCCCGCAAACGAGTTTAACACAGGTGTTCTTCTCACTTGTGTTGCTTGTTCAAACGCATATGCTAATTTTAATAGTGTTGGCTCACTGTAAGCAGTTCCTGTAAAGGTAATGCTTACAGGCTCACCAGCTTTTGTATAGCCAGCTGGAACGGTTATAGATGGATAACCCGCTTTTGCAGCGATGCTTGCCCCAAAAAACCTAGGAAAAATAATGGCTTCCACTTCTTGTTCTCTTAACACATAATCAATTCCTTGCTCTGTTGATAAATAAATATCCTGTTCTAATGCCTGAATGTATTCTAACTCTGTTAATGTTCCACTTGTTGCCTCAGACATTTTTAATACCATTTGGCCATACTTTAGCATTTTTTCTGGATTCTTTTGATTAAATTCAATAAGTTCTTTTAATGAATGAACTGGCAGACTTGGATCTACTTGACGAAGATAGGCATTTAAATCAGCTTTAAATTCATAGGTTAACACATCATAGCTCCATTTAGTATCGGCTGATGGGATTGATATATCTGATAATCTAGCACCACATTCCTCCAATTGTTGCATCGATTGGTTGATAATGGCTAACTTTTCCTCAGTCAAAAGTTCAAAATATCCTTCCCTTGCTATTCCTAGATTAACACCCTTCAAACCATCCTTTTTCAAAAAGGAAGTAAAATCAACATCAGTTAATTCTGTATTCGTGAAAGTAGCAGGGTCATTTGCATCTTGTTTCGTTAAAGCAGATAAAAGTATAGCAGCATCCTTCACCGATCGAGTCATAGGCCCAGCAGTATCCTGACTATGTGCGATAGGAATAATACCGCTCCTACTTATAAGTCCCACTGTTGGCTTAATCCCAACTAGGGAGTTTTGAGTTGCTGGATTCAAAATGGATCCCGATGTTTCCGTGCCGATAGCTGCAGCGGCAAAATTGGCAGCAATTGCAGCACCTGACCCGGAACTGGACCCACCAACGTCAAATATCCCTGGACCATATGGATTTAAAACTTGTCCACCTCTAGAACTGTAGCCGCTTGGCATATTATCTGCCATAAAATTGGCCCATTCTGTCATATTTGTTTTACCAAGAATAACCGCACCAGCATCTCTTAGCTGCTTTGCGACAAAGGAATCTTGGCTGGCAACAGAGTCAGCTAACGCTAAAGACCCTGCACTTGTATGCATTTTATCATGAGTATCAATATTATCCTTAATAAGAATTGGAATTCCATGAAGTGGGCCTCTAGGACCTTTTTGCTTTCTCTCTGCATCTAAGGCAGCAGCAATATGCAATGCATCTGGATTGATCTCTAAAACTGAGTTTATTTTCGGACCATTTTTATCATAATTTGCAATTCGATTCATGTACATTATGACAAGCTCTTTTGACGATAGCTCACCTTTTTGCATTTTTTCCTGCATTTCGTCAAATGTCGCTTCTACTAGCCAATCATGTTGAAATGTTTCTAATTTTGGATTTTCCATTATTTTTGTCCCCTTTTAATTTCATTGCTGTATAGGATTCTAGAGAAATAGCAAAAAAACCTTTTTATTATTGCTCTTTAAAAGCAAAATAACCTTAGTTTATAAAAACTAAGGTTCCTTTATTTCTTTATTGACTAAGGTATATGCACTGTTTTTATATGCATGAATTTCCAAAAAACTTTTTGTCCATTTGCAGTCCTTAGTTCAATTATATTATTGGATACTTGTTTCACTAACCCTACTTTATCTGGATTATCCCCTAAATCGAATACGAGTAATTTGTCTTCATATTTTTTTAACTGTTCCTCAAATGAACGTGCTAAAGGAATATTGGTAGGAACTACAGGCAGATCTTTATTCTCTAACGTATATGGAGTTAATTGATGGGAATATGGTGTGAACCATTTTAAATGCTGCATGGAAATAAATACCGTTTTGTAGACAGGTGAATAAAATACAATATAGTCATTTAGAACACTAGTAATGTAACCATGGATGGATTTGTTCCCTGTAATATAAAGCTCAAGAAATTGACCTTTTGAATGATTTAACGTTTTTCGATATGAAATTGATTCTGACTCACTAAAAATCATCTGGGTATCTGGAGGATCTTCGGTAATTTCTTTTTCTAATTTTTCTTTGATGCAATGTACATGAATTAAAGGTATATATAAGAATCTCTTTCCATCATAAATGACGATAATATCTAAACCTACATCAATTAATATCCCTGAAATGAATTTTTTTCCTGAAATTTCAATTTCGACTTGTTGTCCAAGTAAGCTTTTTATCCCATTCAATACTAGACCTCCTTTCAATACATGTGGTCATATAAAATGGGTGCATTTTTTTAAAACTGGAAAGAGAATAAGTGGTACAATGTGAGTTGGTGATCCTCCTTTTGTCGCAGGTAATATTTCAACTGAACACCTGAGAGAATCCCCAACTCCCACAAGAGTTAACTGTGTTTTTATCCCACCTAAGAAAATAATATTTGTGCACCAAAATTTATATTAAATAGAAAACTTGATTCTAACAAAAACCACAATGATTACATTGGTTTCCAGCCATAATTAATGGCTTTAATGATATTTCCTAGATTTCTTCTTGAAGATCTATATGAACTACTGCTTGTTCTACGATTCCTACGTCCTCTACTATGATAATAGCTACTAGAACTTCGATATCTACTTGTTCTTCTGCTACTGGTCCATCTGCTGCTGGTCCGTCTACTGCTGGTTCGTCTGCTGCTGGTTCGTCTGCTGCTTGTTCGTCTGCTGCTGGTCCGTCTGCTACTTGTTCTTCTGCTTCTGGTCCTTCTGCTGCTGGTCCGTCTGCTGCTGGTTCGTCTGCTACTTGTACTTCTTCTACTAGTGTACCTTTCTCTACTTATGTCAATATTATCGCTACTATCCCTTATTCCACTCGTATTTCTCTGTCCAGTTGTTGACGACGCAGCAATATACAAACTACTCGATTCGTCTAGGAAATTCTCATTTTTAGTTTCATAGGTTTTAGTTTCTTTGGCTTTAGTTTCTTTGGCTTTAGTTTCTTTGGTTTTAGTATCTTTGGTTTTAGTTTCTTTGGTTTTAGCTGCTTGTTGCTGTTGTTTCATTGCTCCTTTTGGCCCGAAGCTTATGTTTCTTACATGAAATGGTTGAATTCGATATATTTCATGATTATTAGCTAGTGTATAAAATCCTCCAGAACTATCAAATAGTATCCCCTCTAAAGCTTCTGGACCATTTCGATTTATGGACACCCATTTATGCAACATTTGCTGGCAAAGTTGATTAAAATCTGACCCCTTAAGGAAATTGGGCATCATTTCATCATTGATCATTTCCATCGATTCAGACGATTCATCATTGTTTTCTCCATTCATTTGGAGTTCCACAATACTTTTAATGTGCGGTAAGTAATAATAAATGACACCATCATCATCCGTATTAAGAACTAAGTAATCACTTCCGACATCTAAAAGCATACCTTGTTTTGCATCTGGACCACCTTGATTGACTTGAATCGATCTTCTCATAAAACGTTCTAACAAACTTATGAAATCATTTTCTTGATGGAATATAGGTTCTTCTATCTCTTCAACATTCATTGGAATTGAATTATTTTTTGAATCCTCACTTATGCTTTTAATATGTTCTGCCTGATAGTATATAACTTTATTTTCGGAATAGAGTACTAGATAATCATATTGCACATCTAAAAGATTTCCTGTTTTAGACTCGGGTCCGCCTCGATATACGGTTATATTTTTTCCTAATAATGAGTTGGGAATTTTTAAGGTGGGTTGAGACTGAATCGAATAATCATTACTGCTGCTCTCCATTTTTATCCTCCTTGTCATTTATCCATAAGGGTTAAACATATTGTATATATACGTGTCTATTGATTACTTGAAACGGGGTAAATAACTATTTATGCTAATTTCAGCATTTGCCTAACTGTAGCAGAGTCATTATTTTATTTTGGAAGGTGTAATGATGATTGTTGGTGTAGATTGACAATGGATTAGTCAAGTTTAGATATTTTTGATGTAATATAGTTGTTTCTTAAGCTAATAAATTCTAGGATCAAATTCGGCTCTTCATAGAATTTTTCTATATGTTCCTTTTTATAGGGGTCCAATAAAATATAAGGTTGAAGTAAGCTAAATAAATCCCCAATTTTCGGCTTCATATAATCAACGGTAAACTGATTCGATAATATTTCCTTCAAGATGCTTTGATATCTCTTTCTAAAGGAATCCACATCTAGCAGGCGAGCTGATAATGTATTAAACCCTTCGATTCGAACATAATCTTCCTCCATATACCTGCCATTTACATCTCTTCCCCATGTTGCATCATAATCCCATGGAATGATTTCAAATAATCCTGTTTCCCCATTCCGATACAATGCATAGTTATGAACAAAGCCGTCATAATTTTGTGTCAGAACTACCCCTGCTAACCATCTTAAATATTTTTCAACATCCAAATGATGGACAATTTCTTTTTCAAACTCGTTCTTTAATAATGTGTTCGTGACAAAAATAAACTGCTGGAGCTGAATCTCATCACTTTTCTGACCATATTTCATTTCATACCCTAATAATAACGACTTCTTTGTATCATCATCTAATTCACTTATCAGCGAAAAGTTTGCATCTCCGTCCACCGCATAAAATATCGAGCCATTTGGAAGACCTCTTCTTTTCAAAAAGTTTTCATCTACGGATTCTAATTCAAGATAAACACCTTCCTTACGACCATTTAATTGAAGAAATATGAATTGTGACTCTGGAGAAAGAATACCTATATCAGAAAAGAAATCGAGAGAGAGCTTATTTCTTATCATAGATGGATCTTTAAACTCTGCATTCAAATGAATTTCCTTTTTCCCTCGAAAGTTACTAGGTTTATAAAATGTGATATTATAAGATTTTTTCGGGAATTTCCGAATATGAGAGCCACGAAAAACAATATCCACGTCAAATTTTTTATGATTAATGGTCAATTGTCCCGGAACAGGATCTTCATTCCAAATATCCTTCTTCAACTCCCTTAAATCTAAAGGATGAATGTATAACTGATAAGTAAGTAATGAAGCATTTTTTGACATAGAGAAACACCTGCCTTTTTTCTGTGTGAAAAATAGATTGTTGGCGATCTGCTTGAATAAGTGAAATTAGCTCCTCAAATTTCTATAAGCTTTAGATGTGCCGAAAAATAGCGAAGTAAAAGCCAAGTCGCTAACATTTACATACTTGCTCACATGATGTTTTATTTATTGGTATGAAAAAAAAGCAGGCACTGACACATGTATCATTTTTTTTTATAAATATAAACGTTTGTCTCATACATTTTTTTAGGATACACGTACCATATAGCAATGAAAGATATTAAAGAAATCTTTCAAACTAGGAAGGAATTCGTATCTTTTCAATGTTAAAGGAGGTTTCACATGAGTAATTACAAATCTAAAGATATTATAAAAGCTATTGAAGACGCCATCGACTTAGGTTTAGGTGATTTTTTGCGCCAAGATCCAGAGTCATGGATTAGCTCTAGATCATCTCATCATAAAAGATCAAGGCGTCGAACTTCTCGGAGCTCATCACGGAGTACCTCCAGCAGTAGTTCGCGTTGGACATCTAGCAGCACTTCCAGTCGGACACGTCGCCGAACTTCACGACGTACTTCTCGCCGAACTTCTCGGAGCACTTCTCGTTATAGAACAACCAACAGAGTATTCCGTGACGGAAATATGTGGTCCCTTACATTAGTAAAAAAAGAATAAAACGCAAAAAAAAGAGAGGCAAGCAATTCCTCTCTTTTTCTTTGTTAAAAGCCAAATGCCGATTTTAACCTATTGCTTTTCGCCATTTGTTATAGCCCCTAATCAAGCTGGATTTCGAGGCATCTTTTCTTATTATGTTTATTCAATTTTTTTACTCAAATAAGGTTGTTCCCTAGTTATCGTATACAAAAGCAACAAATTTTAAGAAAAGAGCCTCGTTAAATAATTGGCAATTGAATAGTAACCTTTGTTCCTACATTCAACTCACTTTCATATGTTACTTTTCCATTCATTGCTTCTATTATTCTTATAGATACAGCAGTACCTAAACCTGTGCCCTTTTCTTTAGTTGTATAGAATAGCGTACCTATTCTAGTTAGCTGTTCTTTTGACATCCCTCTACCTGTGTCCGATATCTCGATATAAACATAATTATTGGAAAGCTTCAATGCTACTGTAACTGTTCCGCCTTGAGGTGTCGCTTCTATTGCATTTTTTATGAAATTGACCATCGCTTGTTTTAGGAGATTTTTATCTGTGACAATGGTTGGATTTTCAACAACTTGATCGGCTAGGACGACACCTTTTGCAACAGCTAAAGATTGAATTAACATGATAATACCGGAAGTAAAATCACCAAGCTCCATTTTCTCCGTTTTATGTAATTGAGGCTTCGCAAAATTTAAATAGTCACTAATAATGAATTCAGCTCTATCTAATTCACTTAAAACTAATGATACATATTGAAGATTTGTCCCTTTTTCCTCCTTTTTCATAAGTTGTAAAAAACCTTTTACCACTGTTAAAGGGTTTCGGATCTCATGTGCGATGGAGGCAGCTAGCTCACCCATCGTATTTAATTTCTCAGCCTTCGTAATTTCCCCCTGCATCATTTGCTTCTCAATCATTCTTTCATGAAGAATAGATGAACTAACGATACCTACTAATTGCACGACTCCATATATGACAGCAAAAAGAAACAATTCAGTAATCGTCCTCTGCGTATACCCACTTAGTAAAAAATATCCAAAGGTTATGATTAATTGACCAGTAGCGATCCATATTCCGGCAATAATTGCTTGCTTCACTCTTTTAGTTTTAGTTATATTCCAGTAATTTTTGTTTAAGTACAAGGGAAGAATTACAGAAAAGATTAATGATAAATAAGCTATGATTAACCCGTCTCCACCTATCAATGTTCTTTTAATGAAAATGAAAATAAAAACGATTAGACCTGAAATTGGTCCTTCGTATAAAATGGCAAACACTAATGGAACATACCTTAAATCCCAATGCATATCAAATGCTGTAAAAGAAAATGACATCGTTAAAAATGCAGTTACCCCATTTATTAACCCAAATATATAAGGAGAGTTACCGATTTTTCTTTTTTCAAACAACATCGTATATATATGGATGGGTATTAGGATAATTAACATATGTAAAATTATTTTTTCAAGCATCATATTTTATCCATCCTCGTGAATAGCTTTACGATAAATTACGACAAAACAGGTGCTTTCTCCTGCATTCTTTACAATATATTGGAACTGATATAAACAAAACCATTATCCGCAATCTCTTGCATTCCGATAAGTAAATGTTCACAGATCTGCTTTCAATTCGCTGTTATTTAGCACATTTAGGCTTTATTCAAGTAAAACGCCATAGAAAAAGAGTGTCCATATTAGGTTCACTCTTCTTTTCTATATTTTACGAGATACCCTCACAAAAAAGTGATGTATCTTCTATTTGATTAAGCAAAAAACATGATTTGTCTTTTCCAAATAACAATAATCGGTGTAATGGCCTTGTCATCGAAACATAGAGGAGCTTTATATCAATTTCATTGGCTTCAAAAGTTTCATCGAGCGTACATACTATGACTGCGTCAAATTCTAGCCCTTTTGACAAATGTGAACTGACAATCACTATTTGATCCTTATTAATTTCTTCGTTTTCTTTTAAATGCTGAATAGGAAGCGTGGAGTATTGACCGAATAGCTTCGCCAATTTCTTACACTCACTATTGGTCTTTCCTATAACCGCTACTGTCTTTATCCCATCATGATACATTCTTTCAATTTCATTGCAAATCTTTTCGATTGTTGTTTTTTCCGTTGTTGTTTCTATATATACTGGTTTGTGACTGTGGCGAACAACCGGCTCTACAGTTGGGAGATCTAGTTCCAATAGCTTTAAAAGTTCATTTGCAGCATTCATGATTTCGATCGTTGTTCGATAACTTTTTTGCAATGTTTTATAGCTAGCTCGAGGAAAGATCTCTTTATACACGATACTCCAATCATTGATTCCCCGGTAAGAGTGAATTCCTTGTGCAAGGTCCCCTACTATGGTAAACATATCTGTTTCGAGGACGCTCTTTAAAGCAAATAATTGAAAATAGCTATAATCCTGTGCCTCATCAATAACAACATTTTTCACACGTAGCATTTTATCAATTCCAAATAATTTTCCTTGTAAATAAAGAAGTGCTGCTAAATCTTCTATTTCATAACTTCTGTCTGCATAAAGGGAAAACTGATAGTTGCAAAAGAACTCAATTTCTTCTTCGGTTAGGAAGTCGTGTGCATATTTTGCAAAGAGTTCCTGATTGGTGACCAGTTCTTTATAATAATGAAATAAGTCGTGTTTAGGTATTTGTTTTATGTAGGAATTAACTGCGGTTCGAACTTCTTTATTAATTTCTTTTAATGCTTCATCTTTTTTATCTAATGCTTTTGATACATATCTTCGTCTATTTTCAGGATCGGTCCTACTATACAAGGCTTTTTCTAGTTTATCATCGTAAAAATTAGTGATTTTTTCAATCATTGTCTTTTTTTCTGTTCTTACGTGGTTTTGCAGGACTCGTTTTATTTTCTCCACTCGTTGATAATATGGGAGATACTCGTATTCATAGGCAATTAACTTTTTCAATTTGTTTGCACTATAAATCCGAAACTTTGATACATAAAAGTCTTCTTTAGGGAGTAAGGTTTTTAATATATCCTGTAAGTAGCGATCGATAATATCCCGGAATTGCAAGGATCCTTTAAAGGCGGAAATCCATCTCATTAATTCAGGATTTTCGATTTCACGGTTCATAAACTTCAGTAGTTTTTCATCTGGGTGTTTTAATTTTATCTTTTTTCCGATGCATTTTATTACATAATCTACGAAGGTGGTTTGATGAATATTTTCGACTCCCAACTCTGGAAGTACTTCAGAAATATAATCGATAAATAATCGGTTTGGGGCTAATATCATTAATTGATTCGGAGTAAAATGTTCAGCATATGTGTAAATAAAATAGGATAATCGATGCAATGCAATAGTTGTTTTCCCACTTCCTGCAGCACCTTGAACAATGATGGGCTTATTCAGATCAGCGCGAATGACATTATTTTGCTCTTCTTGGATAGTCGAAACAATTTCTGTCAGCCTGTTGCTTGAACTGTTAGCAAGTGACATTTGTAGGAGTTCATCATTTGTTGTTAAATCAATATCGCGAATGTCTTCTAACTCACCATTTTCAATGATAAATTGGCGCTTTTGTGATAAATATCCCTCATATTCTTCCCCTTCTGCCTCATACGAAACATCTCCTAAACGTCCGTCATAATAAAGGTTAGCAACTGGTGATCGCCAGTCTACAATGATCGGCATTTGCGTTTCTTTATCAAATAGAGAAACCTTTCCAATATAAAGAATTTCTTCTTGTTTCGTTTCTTCACGTAAGAAATTAATCTTAGCAAAATAAGGTTTGCTCTCAAACTTTTTTAATCGTTTCACTTCCTCTTCCGTTCTTCTTAAAAGGTTAGAGTTAGTCAGCATACTCATATAACTTAAACTGCTGTCCTTTAAATCTATTCCTTCCAGAGAACTCTTGAGATTTTCCCTAAAGTTTTCTTCCGTGGATTCGGATGCTTTGATCACAATATCCATATATTTTTTCGTAAACTCCAAACGTTCATACTCTTCTCCGTAATCAGGATGCTGCAAAATTGGCACAGGTAATTGCCCCCTCTCTAATGGTAGGTATAGACACAAAAAGGCCATGAATTCAGTAGAAAATTCATGACTATTTTTGTTTTGCACTTTAGAAAAACGTAAAATTTATTATAGTATATTCCTAAATAAAAGTCTAATATTTTGTATAATTCACTTTATTAGAAGGATTATTTTTAAAAATTTATGTATCGTTGTATAGTTTCGTATTATTCGGGGAAAATTAAATGGTGAAAGTTTATTTAAAATGGATATTATCCATATTGTTCCTCTAAAAATTTTCAGAAAGGCTGTATAAAAACAAGTTCTATCTAAAATTGAATGGAAATACATAATGGAAATATCCGTGTTGGAGGTATTTAAATGGTAACAGGTAAAGTTAAGTGGTTCAATGCAGAAAAAGGCTTTGGTTTCATTGAAGTCGAAGGACAGGACGATGTATTTGTTCATTTTTCTGCGATTCAAGGTGATGGCTTCAAAACACTTGAAGAAGGGCAAACAGTCACATTTGAGATTGAGCAAGGCGCCCGTGGACCGCAAGCGACAAATATTCAAAAGCAATAATGACACCCCCTCAAAAGACTCCATATTCGGAGTCTTTTTTGCTTTAAAGGAATAAGAAACGGAGTATGATCTCGTTTTTTTACACACTAAAAAGGAGCCCCCAGGAAAAGTTCTATCCTCAATTTAGTACAAACTGTCGTTTTAATGCCCTGTAAGTTTTTTTCAAAGGTGGCATAAATAACACAGTGAAATTTTTAAACTTCAACGTATGTCCTGTACATAATAACTTCTACCCACATACCCTATAGCAAATGATAAGTTTAATAAACTTTCATATTTATTTAATAATAAGGAGTTGATTTTTTTTGAATAGATACTCAGCATTAGATCTCCAAGAAGCAGTCCAAAAAGGGAAAGAATCAGGATTAAGCTTTTTTATGTATCAAGAACCAAGATCTCAAGGCTCCAGTAGTCGCAGTGCAAGAAGTCATTCGAGGAGTATGTCAAGACATAGCTCAAGTAGTAGCTCAAGAAGTAGATCAAGTAGCAGTTCAAGCAGTAGATCAAGTAGCAGTTCAAGTAGCAGTTCAAGCAGTAGTTCAAGCCGTAGCGCAAGTAGCCGTTCGCGCCGTCGTTCACAAAGACGTTCGAGACATCGTTCACGTCTATTGATCGTATTTAGATCATTGAGAAGTAAGTCTAGACGACGCTCAAGTCAAAGTTCAAGTCACCGTTCTAGGAGTCGTCATTCAAGACATCGTTCACGCCACCGTTCAAGCTCAAGCTCGCATCATCGTTCAAGTTCAAGTTCACACCGTCGTTCAAGCTCAAGTTCAAATCGTCGTTCAAGCTCAAGTTCAAGTCGACGTTCGAGCCGTCGTTCAAGACGCAGCCCTAGGCATACTTCAAGACGTACTACTAGAAGAACTTCAAGACGTAGTTCAGGTCCACGCACCTAATGTAATTAATTTATGCAAAACTCCATGATACTCAAGAGACTATGATTATAAAATTATATGCATCGTTATAAAATAGTGTGCTAACGTCCTAGTTTCTCGGTATAGGATAAAAAACCCGTCTTTAGCTTGACGGGTTTTTTGTCCATAATTTTTAATATCCTGTAACACAATTACTACACCGTTGAAATATAATTGTCATATTTGGATGGTATTATTTTCTTAAGATAAAAACAAAGGAGCAAAGAACTTGAAGAAATTTATACTTACTTTTAGTACGTTGCTTATCATAACGTTTGGAATATCAAGCGGTGCATTTGCTGCCTCCAATACATATACAGTTAAAAAAGGCGATAGTTTATATAAAATAAGCAAAAAATATAAGGTTTCCATTGCGCAATTAAAACAATGGAATCATCTTTCTTCTAACACAATAAATATTAATCAAAAATTAAACATATCAACACCCAAAAAAGCAAAATCTGTTGCCGGAAATAAAAAAACCTCTACAGTAAAAGAACTAACTGTAACTGCTACAGCTTACACGGTTAGCTGTAAAGGTTGCAAAGGACTTACCGCAACTGGAATCAATTTAAAGAAACATCCGGAATCAAAAGTCATATCCGTTGACCCAAAGGTTATCCCACTTGGAACAAAAGTTTATGTAGAAGGTTATGGATATGCTATTGCTGCTGATAAAGGAAGCTCTGTAAAAGGCAATAAAATTGACGTGTTTTATCCAACACTTAAACAATGTTATAAATGGGGAACTAAAAAAGTAAAAATAAGGATTATCAAATAAAACAAAGCGTCTCTTGACTGCTTTGTTTTTTCTTATATAATTCAATATTATTTCGCTTTAATTCTTTGATAAAATATCAATAACCTAAATTATTTTAAATTTCAAAAAAGAGGTGTTCTAATGGATAAAAGGAAGCTTATTATTACGCAAAATATTGACGAGCTGTATTTGGACAAAATCAAGAAGATTATCCCAGATTGGGACATTATTATCGGGAAGGATTCTTCTATTTGGTTAGACCATCTCCAAGATGCAGAGATTATTGCAGGCTGGAAAAAAGAAATCAATGAGTATTGTATTGACAAAGATTCCAGACTTCGTTGGTTGCAAAGCTGGAGCGCTGGCGTTAATAGCTTTCCTTTAAAAAGAATGGCTGCTAAACAAATGATTATCACTTCCGCTAGCGGGGTGCATGCTTACCCAATTTCAGAAACGATTTTTGCATTGATGCTTGGGTTAACTCGAAAAGTAAATACATATGTAAGGAATCAAGTGAAAAAAGTTTGGCATCATGCAAATATGAGTCTTGAAATGCATGAGAAAACAGTAGGAATTATCGGTGTCGGCGCCATTGGAAAAGAAACAGCAAAACTAGCGAAAGCATTTGGAATGAAGGTTATTGGCGTGCGTTTTTCTGGGAGACCAGAGGAATATGTTGATGAAATGTATAGCTCTTCCGGGTTGAATGATATACTTCCACAATGTGATTATGTTGTGGTGACATTGCCCTCCACAAAGGAAACATATCACATGTTTGGTGAAAAGCAATTCTCTTTGATGAAGCCTTCTTCCTTTTTTATCAATATTGGCCGCGGGGATACAGTGGTCGAGCAGGAGTTAGTAGATGCTTTAAGGGAGAAAAAAATTGCCGGTGCAGGATTAGATGTTTTTGATAAAGAACCGTTATCTACGAACAGCCTGCTTTGGGAGTTTGAAAATGTTATCATTACACCACATACCTCGGGATCGACCGAGAATTATGATAAAAGAGTAATAGAAAATATATTTCTTCCAAATTTAAAGAAATTTGTAGCCGAAGGTATGCCGACTATTAATGTTGTTGATTATGAGAAAGGTTATTAAAAGTTTTATCGAGATGTCATTTAGAGGACACCAGTTCCGCTAATTGTGACAAAATAAGGTAAATACTTATGTTCGTGGACAGAGGTTCCGTTATTTCTACTAAAAAACAATGATTTCCTTGTCTTTTTTCGTTAATAACGGATTCTCTGTCCTTTTAACTCTAAAATTATGGTCATTTTATAAAAATAATGGATTCTGTGTCCGCTTATGATTATATCCATATTATTTTTTGCGTTTTTTCTGGTCGGCCCCATTCCATTTATTAATCTAAATTTGCCAATTCATATATCGCCCTTGCATAAATGGCCGTTGCTTTTAACAAATCTTCTACTTCAATATATTCATCTTGTTGATGTGCTCTGTATTCTTTTCCCGGAAAGCATGCTCCAAACGCTACACCTTTTTCGATGAAGCGTGCATAAGTTGCGCCGCCTGTAGAAAGCAGGGTTGGTTCTGAATTCGTTTCCTCTTGATATACTTTTTGCAACGCTTGAATCATAGGATGCTCAGCATCAACAAAATGTGGGTGTGATTCTCTGTAATCATCCACTTTAAAACCTTTTTCTTCAACTACTTTAACGGTTTTTTCCTTCGTTTGCGCATAATCTAAGGCTACCGGGCAACGGAGATTCAGATAAATCGAGCCTTCCCCTTCTTCATCATATTGAATAATTCCAGGATTAACCGTAAGAGAACCTGTCACTTCATCTGAAAAATCAATGCCGAATTTCTCACCATAATAATCATTATGTATATTAGAAAGTAATGATAAGAATGTTTGTGCAGCGGATTGGAAATGGAAAGCATGTAAAAATTGAGCAAGAGCTGTGGCAGCGTTTCTACCTGCAAACGGCTCCATTGCATGTGCTGATATACCGTAAAGAATAAGCTGCACCGAATTTTCCTCAACTTGAACATTGTAATGATACAGATTATCTTTACAATATTCCTGAAACATTTGAATGACTTCGTGATTCTCACCATTTAAAACAGCAGTTGCCTGTTCAGGTACCATATTGACTCTACTACCCGCAGAAAACGAAATTAGATTTATTTTACCTTTACTATCATTTTCTGTTTTATTTAAAGCTAGCTTTATAGTCATTTGCCCTTTTTCAGCATTGATGATCGGAAAGTCAGAATCAGGTGCAAAGCCAATGGATGGCATTTTTTCAACCTTTTGATAATGTCGCATACAGCTCATACCGCTTTCTTCATCCGTGCCAACTATTAAACGCACATTACGTTTCATGGGAAGTCCAAGTTCTTTCACTATTTTCAATCCATATAATGCGGCAATAGTTGGTCCCTTATCATCTATTGAGCCACGCGCAAATATTTTTCCGTTACGAATGGTTGGCTCAAATGGTGGACTCGTCCAATCTCCCGTAGCAGGCACTACATCCACATGACATAAAACCCCTACATAATCGTCGGTTTCGAGATCCCCATGCTCCGCAAAACCAGCAAATCCCTCCAAATTTTTCGTTTTGAATCCAGCTTCTTCAGTTAAATGTAAAATATACTCCAATGCCTTTCCTACTTTTTCACCCATTGGATATTCTGGAGTTTTTGAATTTAAATCTTTTACACTCTCAATTTGTAACAATCCGAATAAATCGTGAATTAAGTTATCCTTGCGACTCTCTACCTCTTGAAACCAGTTCACCATTTCGTTTCACTCCTTGAATGATGTTCTTATAAAGGCTGTTTTCGTATTAAATGTTTCTTATCGTACTTTGTTTATATTCTCAACAAGGTTTAGTTTCGGGGCATCTTTACTTATAAGGTACTCCAAATCTAACACTGCAGGAAAAATCCCTTAAATTTTCGATTAAAAAACAACAATGTTTAAGAATAGAGCCTTTATAAGTGTCTGAATTTTATATATTCTTGATTATTTTATCATAGTCTATGGAATCGAGTTACTTTTTTAATACTGTTACTGAGATTTAATACTACATTGGATAGGAATTTTTTTTATGTTCAGAGGAAAGGCATTCAATCACTTTGTAGGAGAATATGTAAGTGATATAGGTCTGCTCTAATGGATATATTTATATAATCAGTTTTTTCATTCAACTAATCATGATTGTTTTAGGAGGGTTGGATTTGAACGAAATGTCAGGAGTGTTTGCAATTATCTTAGCAAGTGGACAGTCCACCAGAATGGGAGAACCAAAGCTTTTATTACCTTGGCGAGGGGCAACATTAATAGAACATATTCTAACAAAGGCGGCTTCATTTCCATTTGAAGGAGTTAAAGTCGTCATTCCTGAAGGCAGTGAGCCATTACAAAATATTATTTCTGCGTATCCTTTTGACCCAATCTACAATAGTTTCCCGCAGCTAGGAATCGGGCAAAGCTTATCATTGGCGGTCCGCTCTCTTCCTTCTCGTGCAAGAGCAGTCCTCATTTTACTTGGTGATCAACCAAGATTAAATACTGAAGATATACAGAAAATAAGTGAATTATTTCAGCAATTGAGTTTCTCTATCGATATTTGTAAAAAATGCATCATCCAAATGAAATATCGCGACGGTTTTGTTGGTCATCCAGTTCTTTTTACCTCACATTTTTTTAGTGAATTAAAGGCTATTACTGGTGATATAGGTGGGAAAGGCATCATTCAAAAAAATCGAGATTTTCTATATTACTGTAATAGTGAAAATGTATATCCTAAAGACATCGATACACCGGATGATTATAAACAACTAATAGATGGTGATGTTGTTTAATTGTATCTGTTTAGCCCCCGCTGGCAGTCCAAGATTTTTCCTTTTAGTTATAAGTACTAATTTGCTTTTTGCAAAAAATAATTATGTTAGAAGTCCAAACCATAGTCGCGAACCATACATAATGTATTAAGGAATAAGCCGTGGGGGTGATATTGTGGATGGTGCAGGTTACGGTGCAGGTTTTGCACTAATCGTCGTATTATTTATCCTTCTGATTATCGTAGGAGCAGCTTACGTTTATTAATCAGTAAGTAAACCTTTTTGAAAGGAGAATCTTTATGTTTGGTCCTGGGGGTTACGGATACGGTGGCTACGGTGGATATGGTGGCTGCGGCGGATATGGATATGGAGGATACGGTTTTGGCAGCGGCTTTGCGCTACTCGTCGTATTGTTTATCCTTCTAATTATTATTGGTGCTGTTTGCTGGAATTAACAATATCCCACTATTAAGCTAATCAGATCCATTTAACAAAGACATGAGAGGCAAACTAATGATTTATTAGTTTGCCTCTTTGTGTTACATTTTATTTTTTTCTAGAATTCTAGTAATCGAAAATTGTCAAAACCATAGAACCATTGTCGAAAGGGTTCCATTTTTCACTATAATCTATCATAATATTTCATACGACCTATTACTTTTGCACTATCACTATCTTTGTTCCTTCCTTAAATAGAAAATGGAAGTAGCAATATTCAAGATATCAAGGTGACATTTTAGTCGGATAAATACCCTTCTAATCGGTGCGATAATTTCTAAATAGTAGGAGTTGGTACAATGAAAAACTACTTCACCCTGCTAGATTTAATGGTTCAAATTGATCTATTACGAAAGCAAATGGTGGCAAGTGGTGAGGAAAATGGACTTAAGAGCCCTGAAACCCTTCTCCATAGTCAAGAATTAGACAAGCTTATTTACACTTATCAAAAAACTTTGGTGAATCGGTTTCGAGAGCCTTTTTAAGACTAATGAAGGAAATTAGAAGAATAATCCCCAAAAATGATGTAGAAAGAAATTACCTAGTATGGTAATTTAGTATTTATATTACTTCGTTTTTACATGGGAGTTTTTATGATTTTTTTTAAAACCTTACTTACATTCGCATATCAACAAGCATTATCGTGTATTTTTCCACTTATCATTTTTATTACACTAGCCATTTCAAAGGTAATCCCTATTGCGTTTCTCCATCGTTATGATTTCATATTATTGATTTGTATTTTAACGCAAATTCTTTTACTTGTTACAAAAATTGAAACGATAGACGAACTAAAGGTCATTTGCGTTTTTCATATTATAGGGCTGCTTCTTGAGCTTTTTAAAGTACATACAGGTTCATGGGCATATCCTGAAAAAGCGTGGACGAAAATTTTTGATGTTCCTCTTTATAGTGGTTTCATGTACGCGAGTGTGGCAAGTTATATGTGCCAAGCATGGCGCAGACTCGACTTACAGTTATATCATTGGCCATCCTTTTCACTAGTGTCTATTCTAGGGTTATCCATTTATGTAAACTTTTTTACCGATCATTACATCATGGATTTCCGTTGGATATTGATGGGTTTGATTGTCCTGATATTTTTTAAATCTTTTGTTACCTTTACATTAATGAATAAGGCGTTTAAAATGCCCCTCGTTCTTTCCTTTATTTTGATTGGCTTTTTCATCTGGATTGCGGAAAACATCACTACTTTTTACGGTGCGTGGCAATATCCAAATCAGCGAGATGGTTGGCACTTTGTTGACATTGGAAAGATCAGTTCGTGGCTCCTGCTTGTGATTGTCAGTTTTATCGCAGTTGCACAACTGAAGCATGTGAAGGCTCAATTGAACAAATGAATCTAAAAGACCAAATCGTTGTGATTTGGTCTTTTAATAAATATATTAAATTGCTCCCGCTTCCCTATCATCTTTTTGGTATCCTTTTGACTGAATAGCATTTTCGCTCATCATATGCCGTACAATTCTTTTCGTCGCCTTCCCATCAATATGGTCAAAAAAGCGGTTTCGAAAGGCTGTAACCTTTTTTAAATCAAATTCCCCTTCTATAATCCAACTGTTAAGTTGCTCTGTATTAGTAAAGAATGGCCCCGGTATTATATCTAAATAATCATAATAAAAATCCCGTTCACTAATATATTGCTCCAAATCATCTGCAAAGAAGGCAATTGGACGGCTAAGCAAACTGTAATCAAAAAAGACCGTTGAATAATCGGTGATAAGGATATCGGAAAGTGACAGTAATTCTTGGATGGTAAAAGTGTCCCTAATATGATAGGCAAAGTCCTGTTCGGATTCCTCAATTGTAACCCCATTCTGCATATATGGATGAAGGTGGATGAGTAAGACATAATTGGGCTCCAACATTTTCTTCATCATCTGAATATTGAGCGGAGAGTTAAATGCCTCTTGGTAGTGACTTTTCCCACGATACGTAGGCGCATATAAAAGAAGCTTTTTTCCAATCAATTCAGGAAAAACTTGATAAAACTGCTTCTTTAGTTGTTCCCTTTTTTCAACAGAGAAAAAGTAATCTGTTCTAGGCACCCCCAGTGGATAGATTTGTCTAGCTGACATCCCAAAGGCTTCACTATAATAAGGCACTACCTCAGAAGAGCTAACATACACCCTTTCATAATTCGAATGAATTTTTACATGCTTTAAGTATTTTTCACTTGGACCAAAAGGCATTCCAATCGTACTCAGGCCGAACTTTTTTAGAGCACCAGAACCATGCCAAAGCTGAATCACTTCCGTACCTTTTCTTGGCTTAATCACGTACACAGGAAAATAATAATCATCAATAATAATAAACCGAGAGGTCGCCAACTCATAAATGGCCTTTGTTAAATGAAAAAAATAATCCAATTTGCCTCTTAATGAACTATGAAATTTTTTGAATACAAAGTGATAGTGATAATCAGGATACTGTTTTTGTAATTCCTCCCATACAAAATATAAATTATCCTTAAGCTGATCTGATCGATAGGATGCAAACGAAATTTTCCGCGAATTCACCCTAAAAAATAGACAAAGAATAAAGTAAACACATTTCATCGTATATTTTACGAAAATAGTAGGCAATAATCTTAAAGATGACATATGGGACCAGCCTTTCTAGAGATTAGAAGTTAGAGGTTAGATATTTATTTAGATGAAATCGACTAAGTTAGCCGTTTCTATAGACCTCGATTACTAAAATAGCAATATATTTATTCTAGAACGCCGTTTTCGTATTAATTGTGCTTTTCGTAATTTGTTTATAATCCTAAGCTAGCTTGTCATCGGGGCATCTTTTCTTATAAAGTTTATTCATTTTTAACTCAAATAAGGTTGTAACCAAGTGTTTTTGTATAAAAAGCAACAAAGGTTAAGTAAAGAGCCTTTCTAGAAAGAAGTATCTGCGCCGGTGACATGAGTATTTTGTTTACTTACTCTCAAAATATGGTTGTTAATATAATTCACTTGCTTTTCCAATACCTTTTCTTGATTATCCTTTGAATAAAAAATATTCAAAACCCGTTCTCTTTCATCCCGATATTTATTAGGGTTTTCCATCATGTCCTGCAATGACTGAAGGAGCTCATGAAACTCAATTGGTTTCGGTCCTGGAGTTACATCGAAATAGTCAAAATACATCTCATTAGATTTTTGCAAATACATTTCTAAGTCATAGCAATAAAAGACAACTGGTCTGTCTAGTAATAAATAGTCTGTATAACAGCTAGAATAGTCTGTTAATAAGAGATCCGTATATTTTAGTAAGAACTGAGGATCATACGGTTTGTTGCTGACATCGATAATATGCTTATACTTTTTTGAAATACTTCCACTACTGTACATATGTCTCTTGACGAGAAAGATATACCCCATCTTTTCACAAAATTCATCTAGCTTTTCGAAATCAAAAACAAGATTAATAGGGGTATCCAGTTTCCCAAAGTTTCGATGGGTAGGCATATACAGTATTACTTTATTTTTTTTAATAAAATCAGGAATTTGATTGTCCTCTTCTGACATTTGAAAAAAAATATCATTCCTAACCTGCCCTAGCTCGATGACATTCTTCTTTTCCACTAAAAACGTTTCAGGATAATAGGATGTAACGCTTGGGCTTGTCGATACGACATAGTTCACTTTTCCAGAATTGGTTTTTAATACGAATTTCCCAAAGAAACGTCTTATAAAATTGCTGTTATAAAGAATTTTATAAGAAAAGGTTTTGCTATGTGCGCCCCATACTTTCTTTAGTCCAACACCATGCCATGTAAGATAAGAGGTGGCACCGCCTAAAAGGACTTTATAAAAGTCATCATTAATGGAATGGGAATGAATCACCAGTTTTGCTCTTAGCTGATAATAGGTTCCTTTTAACGTATTATGCTTATAAGCTGTATACCCTTTAGCTGTAAGATTATTTACTACCTCTTGGCTTTTTGATATCCAGATACATTGATAATCGGGATTTTTCGTCATTTCTTGAAAAAGATATTTTGGGTTCCCTCGATACCCCATTCCATTTTCCGCACCAAAAACAATGATTTTCCATGATCTTGGAAATAACTTGGATGCGTAATAAATCATGACAACGACAGTCCGTTTTAATAGCAACTTAAACTTGCTATAGTTTTTATTAATAGAGAAAAATATCAAAACTAGTAATATGATTTGAATGATGTTCAAAAATTGTTGATTAAAATGCATTGTAACCGCCTCTTTAAGATGATGATTAGATGGTATGTTCCGAAAGTTCCTGTTTGTCAGGGATGATTTCGCTCATTGGTTTCGTAACTTGTTTGCGAACAACAATATTTTGCCCATCTAAACAAATTCCGTTCTCTGAAAGTAAATGATCGACTACTTCCCCTACATGCTCCGGCTGCATAATAGTACTTTGATCCTCATCAGGTGCCAATACTCTTCTAAGCTCGGTTGCACATCTTCCAGGTGAAATACAATATACTAATATCCCATACTCTGATAATTCTTCGGATAAGGTTTGTGACATACTAATAATTGCTGCTTTTGAGGATGCATAAGCAAGCCAACCAGGTCGGGCTGAACTCCCTGCTGTAGAAGCAACGTTTAGGATTTTCCCACCTGTTCTTTTCATAAACTTTACTACTTCTTTTGTTATATAAAAGATAGAATGTACGTTAACCTTATAAGTAGTTTCCCAGTTTTCAATAGATGTTTCCAGTAGTGATTTAGGCTCAGCGTATCCGGCAACATTTAACAAATAGTCAATGGTGCCAAATCTTCTTCCAACGGATGAAATCACTTTTTCTACTTCTTGAAAATTTGTTAAGTCCATTGCATAGCATTCTATGTTCTTTTCTTTGTTCATTTTCCTAGCTGTTTCTTCTAGTCCATCCTTTGTCCTTGAAAAGAGAATAATGTTTGTAATATCTGTTCTTTGGCTAAGTATTATTGCTATAGCTCTTCCAATTCCACGGCTAGCACCAGTAATGACACATGTTTTCGTCATTTTATTAGCCCTCCATTAAAATATATTCTCTATAAATAATTTCAGCAATTTTCCGATCGATTGGTTTTGTAATTTTAATATTATAATCACTTCCATTAAGGACTTTGATGTTTGCGTGGAAATAATGGAAGAACAGACTGGCATCCTCCGTAAAGCTCGCTCCTTCTTCTTTTGCACACTCATGTGCATACAGTAATTTAGACTTATTAAATTTTTGTGGTAGTTGGACATTGATGAGTTTTTCTCTCTGTAAATTGTTTTCGATATACTCTTTACCCTCTAACACAGTAAATGGAATGTCCTGCCCATAGATGGCATTTTCGGCATCAGAATACATTAATTTCCTGAATTCCTCTACGGTAACAAATGGTCGCACAGCCTCGTGAATAATAACGTTTTCAGATTTTGTCTGGAGAAGACCTTTATAAACTGATTCCTGTCTCGTTTCCCCACCTTCTATACAATAAATAGGTGTTGAAAAGCCGTAATGAAAAATAATCTCTTCTGTTTTCTCGATAAATTCCTTCGGAGATGGGATAATAATTTCTTTTATCTCCTCGATTACATCAATTTTTTCTAAGGCATGGACTAGGATAGGCTTTCCGCCGATTAATAGAAACTGCTTTGGTATATCGAGCTGCATCCTTTTTCCAACGCCGCCTGACAAAAGTATAAAACTATGCTCTTTCAAGAATTTCACCTCATCTTCAGTAAATTCCTAATATGGCGTAAATTCAAATAACTTATGAAAAATATTATACTACCAAAGTGAATGTTTGGTAAATAAAATCATTAAAATGTTTTTGCTCTTTTCTCATTATTTATATAAAAATCATTATGTTATAATATTTTAATAAGTGGATTTTTTACCCGATAGGAGTGTATATGAATGAGTAGTCAAAATAAGTTTACCGGCTTTGTTGGTACCTATACGAAGGGTGAAAGTAAGGGGATCTATTCTTTCAGCTTGGATATCGAAAGTAAAAAAATCAGTGATGTGAAACTTGCTGCAGAGCTTGATAATCCTACATATCTGACGGTTAGTAAAGATAATCAGTATCTTTATTCTGTTGTGAAAGCTGGCGAGGATGGTGGTGTCGCTGCTTATACCATTCTTGATGAATTAGGGACAATTGAACGGAAAAATAATGAATTGCTTTCAGGATCCTCTCCATGCCATGTTAGTGTGGACTGTCAGAACCATTTTGTTGTATCGGCGAACTATCATAAAGGAACTGTAGAAGCATATCAAATAAATAAAGAAGGTAGTATTAAGCCAGCTTTTTCTGTAATTGAACATCAAGGTTTCGGTCCTAATCAAGCGAGACAAGAAAAAGCCCATACACATTATGCAGGTTTTACACCTGATGAAAAATACGTGGTAGTGGTTGATTTAGGAATAGATAAACTGATTACATACAAATTGAGTGAAGAATCGCTAACAGAAGTTAGCAGCTTATCTGTTAAGCCTGGCAGCGGTCCGAGACATCTGGAATTTCATCCAAATGGTACTTTCGCTTATTTGATGACTGAATTAAGTTCAGAGGTTATTGCACTTAAGTACAATGTAGAGGATGGAAGTTTTAAAGAGCTACAATCTATTTCTGCTATTCCTGAAGATTTTACTGAAAATAGTCAAGGAAGCGCCATACATGTTTCTTCAGATGGACGATTTGTCTACGCCGCTAATCGTGGGCATGACTCGATAGCGATTTTTAGTGTGAATCAAGAGTCTGGTGAGCTCTCATTTGTCGAACATACGTCAACGGAAGGCTCTTGGCCACGAGATTTTATGCTGGATCCATCTGAGAAGTTTTTAGTTGCTTCTAATCAAGAATCAGGCAATCTTGTTCTCTTTTTGCGTGATGCAGAAACTGGGAAATTAACATTGCTGCAGTCGGATGTGTCTGTTCCTTATCCGGTTTGTGTGAAGTTTTTACATTATTAAATATAAAAGCGAAGGCGCAGCAGACCTGGCGTATGGGTTTCGTAGTCTTCGACTTAGATAAAGGAATACAGCGAGGGGACGAGTCGATGTTGACTTATCGTAGAAACCCGCTATCCTATATGCGCTGAAGCTAGACAATAACCAAAAAAGGCAGCCACTTTGAAATGGCTGCCTTTAATTTATACACTTTTTACCGATATCCCGCTAATTTCATCCTTAGTTTAGTTGAAATTAGTAGTGATCCCCTTGAAACTTTGATTTAATTCCACTTTTAAACTTGAGGATATCCCGCCGATCTGGGAGTAATTCCAACTATCTTGGGGATAATCCTGCCGATCTGGGGAGTAATTCTACTTATCTTGGGGATAATCCTGCCGATCTGGGGAGTAATTCCACTGATCTTGGGGATATTCCCGCCGATCTGGGGAGTAATTCCGCCGATCTGGGAGTAATTCCGCCGATCTTGGGGATAGTCCCGCAGATCCGGGGAGTAATCCCGCCAATCTTGGGGATATTCCCGCCGAACTTACCCGTAATTCCGCCAATTCCAGTAATATTCCCGTCAAATCAATAAATAGGCTGGATTTCCTTCCCAACATCCTTAATCCACTCATATTGTCTTAGTCGAACCTCGAATAATGTTATTGGATCTTTGTATTTTTCAGGATTCGCTCTTAAAGTTTGTAAAGTGTCTTTTTTAGTTTGTATCTTTTCATTCGTTTCCTCTATTAATTGCTCCATGCTTACTAGCGGGTAATGGAAGAACATAGAAATATCCCGATCTAGTCCTTTTTCAAACAAATCAAATTGTTGCAAGAATTTATTTGCAATAATGACTGCAACTTCATAATAGTTTTCATTTTCCACTAGGTTTTTGTACTTGTTATAAAGCATAGATTTGTTTTGTGATATTCCACCAAACAGTTTTCCAGCTCCCTTTAATAATAGCTGAGTCGGAGTATGTCGTGATAAAATATTTACCTTTTCGATTCTAACCGCATTTGTCATTCTGTCGGCATCGCGACTCCAATCGTCAATGATCCGAAAATCAAATTCCAATTTCAGGCGCTCTTCTTCATATAAGTGATTTAAGGTTTCACACATTTCATCTAAATACTCTTTACATTGACTGAATTCCCCGTTTGAACTCGCAATCCATTTTTTCAAAAGGCCGTAGTATTTAGGGAGAATATCGTTTTGAAGATAGTCTCGTACTCTATTATTCATTTCATCGTTTAGTTCACTATGAAGCTTACGGAAATCACTGTCCTCTTTAATAAAATCAGTGCATCCTTTCAAGATTGATGGAATGGCGTTAATTAATTCATTTCTTATTTCTTCTTCCATTATTTGATACTCTGTTTGGATATGTCGAACCTTCTCACTTTCCAGATCTTGAAGCTGATGGAGGACGCCGTTAAGTCTGCCAACAATATCCTCATTCCAATTAATTGACTCAACGATATCATTTTCCATTTTCACTCGACTTTCCAACAGTTCTGTTATCAATTGGCGAATCAAATATAATAGTTTTTCTGTACGTCCTTGCTTAAGGATTTCTTTATCATTAGTTGCATTGAAAAATTCCGCTAATTGATTTAACTGATCCCCATTTTCATATACAGAGGAATATGGGAATACTTTCGCACTTGGGAAGTACTCAGATAAACGTGACTCGGTTTCTTCGATTATTGTTAAAGCTTCCTGCTCACTATAAATCGTATCAATTTTATTTAACACAAAATAAATAGGGAGACTTGGGGCAAACCGTTGTATTTGTAATAAGATATCACATTCTTTATCTGTAAAAGGTACGTTCGCATTCAACACGAAAACAAGACTATCTGCTAGCTGCAAATAATGGAAAAAGTCATTTCTACTCTTTGCATTTCCTTGGAAGCTAGGCGAGTCGATAAGGGCTAAGCCATTTTTATTTAAGAAGTCACTTGGTAATCCGAAATCGATAACCTTTGTTTGAAGTTGGGATGCAGTAATCGTATAGAAATCAGAAAGATCTGCGACTTCTCTTATCTTAGAATTAGTAATCTCATGGATGTCTACCACTTCGGTATCCTTAAACACAACAATAGATGATGTAGAGGCTTTTAGTACATTCTCTCCAAGAATAGAATTAATGAAAGATGATTTTCCATTACCTGTTGGTCCTGCTACCATCAGATTGTAAAGATCGTTATCCATCAATAGTTGAACCATCCATTTCAATCTTTTTCCTACCCCAAGCTTATGTTCACTCGCCCACCTAGAAATAACTTCATAAAGATTTAAACAATGCGATAAAACATCATCAAGTTTGTCTGTGTGGCAAATACTGTATTCCGCATCATTAACCACACTTAAATCCAAACTGGAAGGAAACATTTCATTCCATGCTAATATTGCAGATGCAGCAAAAATGCGATCAGAAACACCCGCTACTTTTATCCAATTCGTTAATAGTGCAGGAAGGATAGTTGCTATATCCTTTACATAATAGTGACTTTCAAGCAAATCAAAATATGCTTCCTTATATAGAGAAGAGATACGATCATTTTCTTTGATTTCCATTTCTGACACAGCATTATTAATTACCTCTAACCACTCTAAATAGCAAGCTTCGTATCGATAATTTTGCCAAAGGGATGCGAGTGTTTGTTCAAAGCATTTTTGATCGACTTGGTAAAGAGACATAATGAAATCCTTGAAATACTCTGGCTTATAGGATTTCGTCCAACCCTTTTCTACATAATCTTTAACAGACTGGAACCATTGTAAGATATTTGTTCGAATGGCTTCGTTAACAGCAAGATCAACGGCGTCCTGAATCATTTCTTGCTCTTCATAAAAAGTTCGGGCTAATTCTGTAACGTTTGGATAATCAGGATTTAACGAAACAACTTCTTTCAATACTTTGTCGGCTAAATCTATCTTCCCTTGATTTATATACAATGAAAAAAGCTGCAAAGATACTTCCGCGTGCAATGTAGGTGATTCTGTTTGAATAGAATTATACATTTCCTCCGCATCAGTTACTAATCCCAGCTCCAAATAGGCATCAGCTATATTTTTTCTAGCCCACGGCTGCAGTTCATCATGAATGTTTTCCCATTTAAAAATAGCTGCTTCGAAATCTTTATAATGAAAATACACTTCACCCTGAGCAAAGCGAATATACGATAAGTCTGGAATCTCATTTTGCTGCTCTAATAAAGATGCATCTCCAAGAACTTGAATAGGATGTTTTTCTTCCTGCTCATTCATATAGGTTACTTTATAATACGTCTTTTGAATTAATTGCTCCTCTAATGTCATTTTGGTACCCCCGATGAAATATTATTTAAGTCTTAAATGCATAAGAGTATTTATATAGACTTCTCCATTTCTATCTTATTATTGTAGCAAAGTCCTTTATGCCCTAAATTTCATTTTTCTTTCATTTGTGATACAGAAATGTTAGAAGTGTGTCTTCTTTTTAACAAAAGTGTTCCATGTTGAATTGTTTGAAACTTTCATTCCTAAAAAACGTAAACAATACCATAAAGTGAGGTGTTGACTTTGTTTATAGGAGACGTTCTTTTCCCTGCATTCGTTTTTTTACTTATCTTTTTATTTCTTATTTCCATTGCGTTTTTCATTATGAGACTTTTGAAAAATCATGATAGGAAAATGGAACAGCTGCGGAGAATCGAGGAGAAGCTTGATAAAATTTTGGCAATTCAGGAGAAGTAAAAAGGGATATGCCCATATATTAGGCATACTCCCTTTTATCTTTGATGATTTAATTCCCAATGGATCCCGTATTTATCGGTTACTTTACCGAATAGGGCATTCCAAAATGTATCTTGGAGCTCCATTGTGATTTTACCGTCTTTTGACAGCCCATCATATACCTTTCTAAGTTCATCCTCACTGTCAAAATCAAGACCCATGATTATATTTGTTCCTTTTACAGGTTCATTTCCAAAGATATCATTAAAATAGATTGAATAGTTATCGTTAAGATGTAATTCCGCATGTATGTATTTACCTTCATGCCCTTTAAACATTTCAACCCCATCTGCAAGCTGTGCATGTTTGATTTCACCGTTTAATACTTTCGCGTAATATTCAATCGCTTCCTTGCAATTTTCGATATTTAGGCGCGGAATAATTTTTTTCATAATCAATCCTCCATTTAAATTTACTTTATGTATTACAGAAAATCCTATCAGAATTGTTAAGAAAATTATATATTTATTTAGAATAAAAAACAAAGCATCACTTTCCTTTTTAGTTTGTTTTCATTATATTGAAAAAAGGAGGGCTAAAAAATGGAGAAAAAAATCGCGACTTATATTTGTAAGCAAATTGAAGAATGTATAATGAACAATCAAACTTCCTATGATATTGCCAAAATGGATATCATAAATGGAACCATTCACGGATTCCACCAATGGACAAACGGGAAAGCAATTATTGCCGGTTATCATATTTCAAAACCAGAGGAACCCGGTTATTATCTATTATTTATAGATTGGCATCGAAATGACCGCTTTTATTTAGTTATATATCCGCATAATAAATCTACCACTTTAGCAGAACTGCAGAACATTAGTGAACAAGAAGGACAAGCGTTTATAACTTGGAGATATAATCCTTTAAAACGTGATGGTAAAAATCAAGAGCGAAAAGCCTACTTTAAACAAATTTTTGGCTCGACCGATATCCATATACCCATTCCAACTTCTTCTCATGAAGTCGCAACATTTTTTGATCAACTCATATCGTTATGCCAAAAGAGAGTAAAAGCCGACCGTATAGTGGATGTATTTGAATCATGATTAGAAAAAACTGTGCATCAGCTATCTATAAATAAAATAAGTCTAGTATCCAGGCAAAATTTTAGACATAATTCTATAAGAAAAAGCCATGAGAAAAAACGATTCTCATGGCTTTCTGTTTGGTAGTTTTCATATATTGTTCATCAATCCAATCTTTCCTCTTATTTCTTTTATAAACGGAACACTTTTTTGTCTTGCTTTTTCTGCACCAGAAAGAAGGATTTCATTTACTTTTTCAGGACGTGCCATTAGTTCCTTATACTTTTCACGTGGTTCTTCAAGGAATGCATTCATAACCTGGAATAATTCCTTCTTAGCATCTCCCCAACCGATTCCGTTCGCATATGCCTCTTTCATCGTTTGGATTTGTTCCGGAGTTGCAAATTCCTTGTACAAATCGAAAATGATCGATTGTTTAGGATCTTTCGGTTCCTGTGGTGGAGTGGAGTCGGTCTTGATTTTTTTAATTAATTTGTATAATGTGTTTTCTTCTTCAAATAATGGGATAGTGTTGTTATAGCTTTTGCTCATCTTTCTTCCATCTAATCCCGGCAGAACAGCAGTTTCCTCTTCTATTGTAAAATCAGGTAATGTGAACGTTTCCCCATAATTTTTATTAAAATATTCTGCAATATCACGGGCAATTTCGACGTGTTGAATTTGGTCTTTGCCGACAGGAACTATATCCGTCTGAAACATCAATATATCCGCTGCCATTAGAATGGGGTATGTGAAGAGACCCATATTTACACCATCATCTATTTCTTTCCCAGCTTGTTTATTTTGCTCCACCAGTGATTTATAGGCATGCGCTCGGTTCATAAGCCCTTTTGGAGAAAAGCAAGCTAATATCCATGAAAGTTCAAAAATCTCCGGTATATCTGATTGCCGATAAAATATTACCTTCTCGGGATCGAGTCCGAGTGCTAACCATGCAGCGGCTACCCCAGTCGATAATGTACGGAGCTCATCGGCATTTTGCGTTTTGGTTAATCCATGGTAATCAGCAACAAAATAGATTGGTTGATATTCTGGGATCATCGCTAAATGCAATGCAGGCTTAATCGCCCCGATATAATTTCCTAAATGAATTTTTCCTGTTGGTTTTACTCCTGTTAAAACTGTCTTCATTGTATAACCTCCTATGCTTTCGAAAAGCCGTTTTCGTATTGATTGTTGTTTTTCGTAAATAGCTATAAATCCTAAAATGGACTTAGTCTCGGGGCATCTTTTTTTAATGGCTATTCACTCATAACCTATATAACGATGTTTATAGGTATTTCCTCTTTAATAGCGACAAAGTTTAAGAAAAGAGCCTTTCGAAACACAAAAAGGGCTCCCCATCCTAAAAAGGACGGGAAGCCCGTGGTGCCACCTTTATTCGTTTACCTATATAGGTAAACGCACTCTATCGCACGGAAAATTTACATTTCGATGCGTTGTCTCTTTTAACGGTAAGACCTATCCGCCCAACCTACTACTCGTTCAGTCAGGAAGCTCAGAAGCCCATTCAGCAAAAGTCCACACTGATTTTCACCAACCATCAGTTCTCTAAAGTGTTTCTAATGCTTACTCTTCTTCGTCATTGCTCTGCATTATATTTTTTATTTTATAGTATATATTTGTAAACTACAACTTTTCTTTTTTGGCCTCCATCAAGTCATTGCAGTGCTGAATTAAATAGGATAAAAAGTTGACTGCATCGGAAATTCTCTCTTCGTTAGTATGGTAGCTGCTTATCTTAGATCCTTCACGAATTCTGATTGCTTCTTGTATAATATTACTCCATTCTTTCGGAAGGTGGTTCAGTGCATATTTGCCAGATCCACGCTTTGAAGTAATATCATTCTCTTTTATTGTATAGAATTGCCTTAGTACTCCGAGTACAGACCACTCAATTTCTTCGTCAATGAGAGCAGCTGGAAACGTGGAGAAATCAAGAGTTTTATATTTTTCTACTCGATTTTTCCAATAAGAGTTCATATTGTCATGAACATAAGCAATTAAGTCATTTGGATTGACCTCTATTTTTAGTTCTTCAATTGCAGGGCCATCGATTCTGATTCCATAATGCTTTAATGTCCACCATGTGATTGGGTTTTGATTAAAAGCACCAGACTCGTGCATTATTCCTCCATTGTAATAAGGGCTAGAGGACGTTTCTGTATTTTTTCCAATATCGTTCAATTGTATATACTTGCCATCCATCTCGGGTTTTGCATACTTCTCTGAAATTATTTGGTGTATTTTTTTTAAGACTTGAATATCCTCATGCATTAATGGATGTTTCGTTATCGTTAAAAAATCTACATCACTGGAATCATCAAAAGCATTTAGCGTGACGGAACCATGGAGATAGATTCCTTCTATGTTGTTAGGCAGTTTTTCATTAAGTAGTTTAGTATAATCTTTTATCAATTGGTTTACGATTGTTGGTATCATAGTATTTCCTTTTTTTAGATTACAATAATTAGAATTTACTGATATTCTAACTTACTTGTTTAGTTGTGTCCATCATTCTCTAGTTTATTTACTCGTACCCTGTTTTGAAGCTAATGCTACTCTTATGCTATTTTTTGTGACCTCTTTACCTTTTATTGTGACCCGGTCTCCTCTTATTGTTCCCTCTTCTATTTTTCGCTCCCTGTTTCGAAGTTAATGCTACTCTTATGCTATTTTATGTGACCTATTTGCCCTTTATTGTGACCCGGTTTCCTTTTATTGTTCCCTCTTCTTTTTTTCGCTCCCTGTTTCGAATTTAATGTTACCCTTTTGCTATTTTTTGTGACCTCTTTACCCTTTATTGTGACCCGGCTTCCTTTTATTGTTCCCTCTTCTTTTTTTCGCTCCCTGTTTCGAAGTTAATGCTACTCTTTTGCTATTTTATGTGACCTATTTGTCCTTTATTGTGACCCGGTTTCCTCTTATTGTTCCCTCTTCTTTTTTTCGCTCCCTGTTTCGAAGTTAATGCTTCCCTTATGCTTATTTATGTGACTCCTTGCTTCACCAAATGAACCAGTAACCATTAAATAATTTGTTCGCACCATTTTTTTATTGTTCTGACACACTGTCTTCTCGTATAATTTTTTTAATAGTCGAACAAAAAGGATGGGAAGCTATGAAAATATCATCAGTTTGGATTCAAATGGATGGTCAAACAGAGGTTTATTTAAAAAAATGGGAAGACAATGATGTTGTGCCCCAAGCTATTCTTCAAATATCCCACGGTATGGCGGAACACATCGAAAGATATGATGAGTTTGCTAAATTTTTAGTTTCGAAGGGTATTTTTGTGTATGGCAACGATCATCGTGGACATGGTCATACGGGGGAACGAGCAGGGCTTCATGGTTATTTTAGTGATGAAGATGGTTTTGAGCGTGTGGTGGACGATCTTTATGAGATTAATAAGAGAATACAGAAGGAATACCCCGACATTCCAGTATTCTTGCTTGGGCACAGCATGGGTTCTTCTTTGGCGAGACGGTATATACAAAAATATGTTGATTCTATTACCGGGGTCATCATTTCTGGGACAAATGGAAGTGCCGGGCTCCTAGGTAAAATTGGGAAGGGAATTGCTATATGGGAGATGAGGAAAAACGGTCCAAAAACGCCAAGCCCACTCATGAATAAGCTTACCTTTGGTAATTTCAACCGGAACATTAATCAACCAAAGACTGAGTTTGATTGGTTATGCAATGATCCACACGAAGTGGAAAAGTATATCAATGATCCTTATTGCGGGTTTGTCTGCAGTTCTGGATTTTTCTATGACCTCATTACCGGAATAGAAAGGATACATCAAAATAATCTTATTCAATTAATTCCTAAAGATTTGCCAATGTTTATTTTTAGTGGTGAAGAGGATCCTGTTGGCGGAAAAACAAAAGGGGTTAGGAAAGTTATTGAGCAGTATAAACAGAATGGACTTAAAAACATTGACAGTGCCTTTTTTAAAGAAGGCAGGCATGAGATGTTGAACGAGAAGAATAAGTTTGATGTGTTTAACGCTATCTATAGTTGGATATTAAAACAATTAGATTATCTTAATGAAAGAGGAGGACACTGAGTCCGTTATTCTTACTAAATGAGCCAAAATTAAGGTCTAATAGGACACTGAATCCGTTATTGACGAATAAACATAGAGAAATTACTGCTTTTATATAAAATAACGGATCCTGAGTCCTCGGAACATAGGAAATTGGCACTTTTTTCACAAATAACGGAACTAGAGTCCGCAAATCTCAGACAAAAGACCAAATCTGTACGATTTGGTCTTTTACGTTTATTTTCATTATTTCTTTTTGCGAAGTGCAGCTCCAAACGCAAGTACAGCGAGTACTAAAGCTACAACCGAAAGTGTATACGATGTTGAATTAGTAGTTTTTGCGTCTGATTTAGTAGTATTTTCGCTTGCTTTATTATCAGCATGGTGATCGTCTGTAGCCTGCACATTTACATTGGGCTGAGATGTAGTGATAGCTGTAATCGAATGTGGTGTATCTGATTTTTCATCACCAGTCCACTCTACAATGGAGCCATCTTTATAGTATTGATATGCATCCCAAGCAGCACTTCCTTCTTTATCAGGGTTTTTAGCAACAAAGTTAAATTGTTGGAATTGTCCTGGCAAGATTCCCTCACCAGTTGCTTCCCATGTAACCTCAATCACTTTCCCGGAAGCGTTCTTCTTTGTTATTACTTTCCAGCCTGGTGCCGGCTGGTATTGTTCGAACTCTACACCGTTTGGAATCTTGAGTGTAACTTTCGTAGTCGGAATTTCTTTTTCTACTGGAATTTTAATTGTATAGGTTTCCCACGCACCTGGAGCTGAGATAGCTGGTTTAACCGTGACATGGGCACTTGCAATTCCTGCAAATAGAAATAGCCCTGCAATAGTTGGTAACGCAATTTTTGATATTTTTCCGATTAGCTTTTTCATGTTGTCTACTCCTTTACTGACTTCCTGCTAAAATAGTAAAGTCTGCATCAATAGTTTGTAATGATTTCGTTAGTCCATGAACATGAACCTTCCATTTTCCCGCCATACTTAAAACACCTGTTACTGGCTTGTTAGCCTTAAGGTTTTTCTTTGTGAACTCGATTGTGTTCACACCCATATCCATATCAAGGCATGTTAAGGATACTGTAACCTGATCAAGATTTTGTACCTTTTTTCCATCTCGAGAAATATCTACTTTGAATTCATTTTTTCCAATCGTATTTGGCGTAATATGGAGTTCGATGAAATAACCAGCTTTTGTGACCGTTTTCTGCTGAACCGGTCCTGGAGCAGCAAGTGCTGTTGGTAAATTAGTAAGGATTGCTGCAAGGATAAATACAATGATTCCAATACTGAACTCGCCCCAAATTGATGGTCCCAATGTTTTCTTTTTACGCTTTCCTCTTAAGAAGTTAAAAAGTGCCAGAGCAATCATACATAATAAGAGCAAACTTTTTGCTACTATCATTTGTCCATAGGTTGTATGGAAAAGTGAATATACTGTCGGGATGAACTGAAAACTCACATAAATACCGGTTGCCACAATAATAGCTACGAATGCACTTCCCCAATAAGAAAAACGTTGAATTGTGGACCAATAGATCCCTTCATCATCTTTTTTAAGAAGCAATAGAATGGCTAATAAACTTCCAATCCAAAGGGAGGCTGCCGCCATATGCAAAGAATCAATCGTAATCCCGATGAATTGATATATAAATGTTGTTGCGTGACCTATAAAGGATTTCGATACAAAGAGAGCGAGCATAGCTATGATACCGGCAAATGCCCATTGTTTTTTTGCATTAGAATGAATGATGAAATAAGTAATGAAATATAAGACAATCATTAGTCCAATTTGTACAAGCCATATACTACCAAAATTCGTATTCCTTAACGTTTCCATTAACATAGAAACGTTAATTGCATTTGTCCAGCTTACTCCAGCATCAATCGTTGTCTGCAAAGGAAGACTTAGAATAATACTAATAAGCATAGCGTGGAGGGAATATCGCAAAATTCGTTTGCTTCTATTAGAAAAATAAAATGATGTTCCTTTATATACAAATAATGAGTAGAAGAGACAACCTATAAAAAGCGAACAACTTATATAAAATAACCAACGAATTATTATCATATCTGCATGCGGTAGGTAGCCAGATGTAGTGGCAGCGAGCTGCTTACTATTTCCTCCTGACTTCCCGATTTGAAATGGTATCGTTCCACTGACAGGATGGCCATCACTTGAAATCACATTCCATTGGATTGTATATGTACCATCAGGTAAATTAGGTTTTAATGTTACCTCTATAATATCTTTGTTTTTCTTATTGATATGAGCATTATTTTGATCAACCCGTTTTCCTGATTGATTCAATACTCTAAGAGAACGAGAAGTTAGTTGGATTTTTTCATCAAATTGAATGCTAACTTTTGAAGGTGATTTCCCCAAATCCGCACCTTCTGTTGGTGTAGATTTCACTACATATGCATGCGCAGATGACGTATTTGGCAAGGAAATCATCATAAATAAAATTAATAGGAACCATAAATAGACTTTCTTTATCCTCATACACCTGTTCCTCCCAATAACATTCCAGTTCATGAGGAACAATGCTTGGAATGTGAGTTTCTCATAAGCTTCTTTAATTCCGGAATTGCTTCTTCAAAGGAAAAGATTGCTCCCCAAAGCCTTTTGAAATTGCTCTATTTGCTTGTATGATTCAAAAACAATTGCTTGTGGCTGGCAGCAATTCATGTGAAAATCAGCACCAATTAAATAATAGGTAATTTTTGCACTAATCGTGTCCCATTTTTGAAACATCGAGTCTTTTACTGAGTTCTGATACGGTTATCGTTGTTACCTTCTCAAGCCACGTTAAAATTTGCTGTTTTCTTTGGGCAGGTAGCATTTCAATCCTCCCATACTAGTTTCTACAGTACTTCTTCATATATTAGATATTAACCCATTTCATGTGATTATTTGTGAAAAAATGTTGAATTATTTCAAACAAAATGGTGTCAACAAAATGGATACCTGGCACCCATCTTGTTGACACCGCTTTTTACATATCTACCTTTATAACAAATGGAGCTACAAATACTTTTCCTTCATACTGAAATTGTCCCCAGATTTTATAGACACCCTTTTTTGGGAAATATACCATAAATGTTACATCTGGACCATGTTCTTTTGAGGTCATTGGATGGATATGTAGATATTCTTTTAAATCTTTACTTATCGCAACTGCATGACCCATTGCCCCCATATAAGGCTCTAATTTCGTAATCGGTTTATTTGTTTTGGCATCACGTATTGTAAACTTCATATCTAAGTTCATGCCTGCCATAATATGATCAAAGGAAAGTGTTACTTTTTTTCCATCAATCACTTTTGTCATATGTTTGTCCGGTTCAATCGGGACTGGGGCAGGAGCATCTCCTTCCACATGAACCCACTCTCTTTGGAGACCATTATCCTCTGAGCCTTTTGGGGTAAACTCTGTAATGACATTATAATCACCAGCTGCAGGCAGGGAAGTGGTGATATCGAACTCACCGTTTCCCTTATACTTAGGGTGAATATGGGTAAAATACGATAAGTCTTTACTAACAATGATCATATGCATTAATTTTTCATGAACTAAATCAAATTTCGGAATCGGTTTCCCTTTCATATCCTTAATGACAACAGAAATTGGGAAATCCTGATTTGGTTTAATTTCCTTAGGGATGGTCCAATCCGCTTTCGTTGGTGCCACTTTGCCTTGCATCGAACCCATGCTCATTTGATCCATTTGGGACATTGATACATTTACCGCACCACTACAGCCTGATAGGATAACAGTTCCAATTAACAAAACAGAGAATAAGTAACGTTTCAGGTGACATTCTCCTTCCTGAATAAATATTTTATCCACTAACATTATAAGGTTGTACAATAGTAAAGTAAAATGAAGTACCTAAAAATGGGAAGTACGTGAATTAGCTGTAAAAAGGAAAATGCCCTTTCCAAATAGGATTAGACATTTAAACTCTTCTTCCAAACTATAAGGTTGGCAAGAAGCATTATGATTATATAAATATAGACACCGAAACTAAAAAATGTGCTGATGAAATGTAGTACAACAAAGATCAATATCGGGATTAACAATACAATGATTTTCCAAGTTTCTGTTTGTCCGACCAATTCAAAGCTCTCTGAAAAAGGGATGGTCTTTTTTAAAATAATAAAACAAATGATGGTGTAGAAAGTTGAAATCAAGAATGCCAAGAATAAGTCTGGAATAACCCTTGCCCCGAAAATCACCACAAATAAGGTAAAAAGCACTAAATACAACGGCATGTAAAGACGTGCCAGAAATGCCTTCAATGTCCCCTTAAATACCGGTGATAATTGCCCGAGAGGCACTGTTTTATATATCCATGCACCTTTATATGTTCCAGAGTATTTTAGCATCGTGATAACACTTGGGATCATAAGCATGCTTGAATAGATGGATAAATAACCTTTCCCAGCTGAGAGGCTGGAAAAGCTACTTACACTTATAATGTTAAAAAGAAATATAAATGGCATAATGATTGCGAAGCCTAATGATGGATACACCTTTAGCTTAAAATCGCGCTCATTCTTCATCATTAAACTAGCAAAGCGGAAAAATGCCTGTTCTTCTTTACTGGAACATATTATGTTGATTAGCGCACTACCTATTTTGCTTCGTTTCTTTTCTTTCAGAACACTATGAATTGCAAGCTTTTGCAGGTTTTTCTCAAAAGACGGTACAAAACGCAAATATATTAAAAAAGATAGTATCGGAACAGCGATTGCGAGTACAGAGAAAATCACATTAAATGAATCGAAATGCCTGTTTAAAATCATTTCATATGGCGCACCAAACCACATCGGGACGATAAAAATCTGCCACCACTTTGGCGTAAGAACCACGTGGAGGTTAATAAACTGAAAGGACCTCCCAAGCACCTGATAGCCAATCATGATGGTGAACGATAATCCAATTTGGACGTAATTAATAATATCTTTTAACTTTTCGCCATCAAAAAACTTTAAAATTAGCATATAAATCAATGCAGTTATAACAAGAATGAATGCTTCCAGCAAGATGATCAGGATGATAGACAAAAGAAAAAACAATATCCCGTGTTTGAAAAGACCAACAATCAGCGGAATGGTGACAATGGAAGCTGTTAGGAAAAACAAATAAATGAACACATGCATCATTTTTGCTGCACTAATCGTTTTTTTATCAATCGGCCGTGTATGTAAAATATTTTTATCACGAATATCAAGCAACACCGATGAAAAATCGGAAATCATCGATGTCATAACTAAAAACATCACATAACCGAACATAATACTCATTTGAAAAAGATAATTTTCACCGGAAACAATAAACGGGATAATGAATAACCCAAAAAATGCATACATCCAAAGCGATTTTAGAAATCCATTTCCTTCGTCATGTGCTTTCTTTTTCTTTCTTTGTTGGTTAAATACAGTAGGAACTCTGCGCTGGTCCATGATGAGTTTTACTTGAAGGATCTTCCTCATGGTAGGATAATCGACCCCAAACTTTTGAAAAAGACCGCTAAATTTATCTAATAACTTTAAAGTTCGAATCTCCTCCATCCCTACACCCCTTGTACGACGGAGACAAATCTTTCACCAATTTCCTTATGTTCATGGAAATCAGTGAGCTGATTAAAGATTTCTTCCAGCGTTCCTTCCATATTCTGATTCTTAAGTTCTGTAAAGCTGCCGTCTGCAACAATATTTCCGCCATGTAGTAAAATAATGCGACTGCTGATTTTCTCCACCACATCCATAATATGTGAAGAGTAGAAGATTGTTTTGCCCTGTGCAGCCAACTGTGCAAGAATTTCCTTGAATATCATAACACTATTAGCATCCAGCCCATTGATTGGCTCATCTAAAAATAAAATATCCGGGTTATGAAGCATACTGGAGATAATAAGGAGCTTTTGCCGCATCCCTTTTGAATAGGAGGCAATTCGTGAATAGTACACTTCCCCAACTCCAAATAAATCCATTAAACTTTTTGCCTTATAGTCTGCAAGTTCAAAATCTAATCCGTAAAGCTCTCCGATAAAAGTTAAGTACTCATGTCCGGTTAAATTATCATATACTTCGGCAATTTCAGGAACATAGCCGATTCTTTTCTTGTAATCTATATTGCCATCAGCGATATCCCTGCCAAAAATCTTTATTTCACCGGAATAACCATCCTCAATACCGAGCAATAATTTTACCGTAGTACTTTTTCCAGCTCCGTTCGGTCCGATATAACCAATTATTTCTCCACGTTGAACGGTTAAGTTAATTCCTTTTAATACTTCCTTTACGCCATAATCCTTTCGTAAATCACTTATAGTTAATACTTCTTCTCCCATCACCAACACCCACTTTTTAGTCGATATATTGATATTTTAGCATATATTTCCTAAGTAAAGAGGAAGCAAATTTAAAGCGGGTAATGCCCGCATTACCCGCTTAATGAACCTTCACTACAATATAATCAAAAGGTTTATTGTTTAAATACACATATAAACACCATATTCCCGAACTCGGAAAAATCATGTTACAAGGGGTATGCATATCCGCCCCATGCACCGGACCCATTATGATGTTACTTTCCCATACATTTTCACTTAAATCTGTTTCGTACAGAATTTTCGATAGTTGTTCTGTGTCCTTTTTCATTCCAACTATTTTCACTGGACCTTGTAGTTCGGCTGTACTTCCCCAAAATCCCCACATAAATTTATCTACTTTTTTTGCTGCAGTATCAGGGCCAAATAGCCCTAATCTCCCTTTTTTCCCAATCATCGATGTACTTTTATCTGATTGGAATGTTGGGCTTAATGTCCAAACTACATTATTAAAAATTTGTTTGTCATAGAAACTTTTCACCTTTTCCTTATCGGTAAAAGTGTTCTTTAACAGTTCTTCCCACTGCGTTTGGCTATTTGATAGTTCTCGTAATGGTACTCCATAGAAGTTTTCCAATTCTTTTCTAGAGGCATGAAAGGAACGTGTTCCATCATTTGTTTTGACATCAAATGAGACCTCATCGACATTTCGAACCAGTATAAATAATGTGGTTGCATTATAAAGGAAAATTCTGTCTGAGTTTTCCCCACTCCAATACTTATCGACGCCTTTTTTATTCGAATGATAATCCACATGAATTCCGTACGGTTCTTTATTTGTACTTAAGGAAAGTCCCTTAAAATAATCCTTTCCAGGTAATTGACGGAGGATTCCTCCTACAGCGCTGTTGTCTCCTACATAACTTTCTCTATATGGAATAAGGCTTTTTATATTGACTTTATCCTTGTCATCAATTGTTAAAGTAAATGAATGCGTGTTCGTATTATTACCTTGTTTCTGCATCAATGTGATCATAGCGAAACTAAAAATAATGAAAGTTAGGATTCCGACAAATGAAAATACTAGCTTTCTTGTATCAAACTGAAACGCTCTTCTTTTCTCCACAAACTGAGCATCCTCCATTAAGGAAAAATAAATTTTATTCTTTACATCCGTATTCAGCTTCGGTTTAGGTAATTCTTTCAACTTTCTTTCTATTGATTCTTCGTTTGGATGGTTCATCGCTCTGTCCCTCCTAACTGCTTTTGCAAAGCTTTTTTTGCTCGGTAATAAGTAGAGCGAACTTTATTATCACTCCAATTTAGAACTGTAGCAGCTTCTTCTGTTGACATTTCATTGATTCCTCTAATAATCAAGATGTCTCGATAATTCCCTTTTAAGGATTGAATGGAGCTATACAAATGTTTATTTTCTTCGCTTAATTGCAAGAAGAAGTCTGGTGTTTGATGATCAATTGGTTCTTGGTTCATTTCATAAGATAGTTGTTCTTTCCATTTATTTCGCTTTTTCTTTCGGATTTCATCAATTGCTACATTTCGAGCGATGCTAAATAGCCATGTTTTGGGACTAGAGTTTCCTTGAAACGATTTTAGCCCCTTCATCGCTCGAATAAATACTTCTTGTACAAGATCCTCCACATCATGCGGGCGAATCCTATATAGGAAGAATTGATAAATATCGTCGCTATATTGATGAAACCAATCGGAAATGATCTTTTTACTATTCACAATTCTACTCCCTCCGTATTGGTCTTCTTGAATAATTAGACGAATCAGTCTTCTTTATATCGCAGTTTTATTAATAATTTTTACACAAAAATAAGACAGAACTAGTCTGCCTTCCAGATTTTAATTGCATTAGTTGGGGAACAACCTTTTCATTATAGATAGTGAATCACATTTAGTTTTTAAAATGATATTGTCTTGCTCTATATAAACCATTTTACAACAGATTTAATTAATTGGATTTATTTTCAGAATGAAATAGTGGGAAATTTGTAATAATGTAAAAATATAAGGAGAGAAGCTATATGAAATGGATAAAATATGTAATTATTGTTGTTATTATCATTGCGGCTGGAGGAGCCATTTGGTTCTATTATCCACAATATCAAATAAACAAACTGCAAAAAACAGCTTCACTGCATGGAAAAAACACGCATCATAGACAAACTTCATATATCCAATACTTTGCTAAAATGAAGTCATCTGAAATTCACCATTTAGCTATTGGAGATTCGGTCATTAAGGGGATTGGAGCAAATCAAAAAGAAGATTTTATTACTAAATTTTCTAATGAATTAAAGCAAGCTACTGGAAAATCTGTTATTTCCACAAATGAAGGTATCCCCGGGATTACAAGTACGGAGCTTAATCACCTAATTCAACAAGGAAAGTTTGATGATGAAATAAAAAATGCAAATATTATTACTATCAATGTAGGTGGAAATGACATCCTTCGTGTAGCCAAGCAAAGAAATTTTTATCAAGCGATACATTCTTTCAGTACATTACAAAATGATTTTGAAAATAATTTAACTCAAGTGACGAATCATATAAAGAAGCTAAATCCAAAAGCAACATTGGTTTATCTGGAATTATATAATCCGCTTACCCCCAACAACCAGTTCTATAGTTTAGCTAGTAAATTACTACCGAAGTGGAACATCAATATTTATAAGGTTGCTGGTCAATTTCATGAGCCAATTGTTGTGCAAACTTCGAAGATTATCAATGATAAACATTTACAATATCTTTCCCCTGATGGTGTGCATCCAAATTCAAAAGGATATTTCGCTATTTCACAGCAAATGTTCTACGAATTTCTGCATACTCCATGGCCAAAATCGACTTAATAATTTCGGAAATCGGCGAGATAGCCGATTTCTTTGCTTCTGAATAAATAATTCAGGCGCTTCGGAAAACAATTCAGGCAGTTAGAGGAATAGTTCAGGCAGTTCAAGGAATAATTCAGGCAAATGAAAAATACCACAACCGAATCTGCTGTGGTAGACGAAATATTTTCATGTCCCTATTACTTGAATGTATGAACCTAATATCTCTTGGGCCGGAATAGACTGCCCACCTTTTAATCTTAGCAAAAAAGGTCCTTCTCCATGTTGATTCATATAATCGGATAGAAAACCGTCCCCAGAAGGAGAAGCGAATGTGAGATTTCCCCCTTCTAAAGAAAGCTGAATGCAGATTGCATTAAGGTCCCTATCTTTATAAGGTTCGTTTTTTTGTAAACCAAATAGATGGCTCCATTTTTCTGCTTGCTTTTCCATATCGCTTACAGCATTCACCAAATCCTGAACTTCCACTTTGCCAATGGAATGTATGTTTATTTTTTCATATAAATCCTGCCTACGTTCTTCATCACTTTGATCCCATTGAATGATAAATGGCAGCGGCAATTCCGATTGGTCCTCCTTGATAAAAAGCATCTTCCAACGGATTGTTATACCATCATCTCTTGTCCTTTCCCCTTTCATTGGCCCCTCTATCTTAAACCCTAGTGTTATTGCCCTCTCTGCAACCTCTTCTATCTGTTTTGTTCTCAGGGCAATTCTATTAAACCCTTGTGTATTAGGTAAAAGATTGATAGCCTGGTTGGTAAGGTCATGATAAATTGCTACTTCTTCCGCTTTGAAGCGATCTCTTATCCCCAAAAATTCAATATAGCTTAGTCCAAAATAGGATAGGGAATTGTACGTCCCCCATTTTTCATGATTTCCGCCTTCTGAAGTATGGAGACCAATTAAATTCATTGCATCGATTGCTTGTAATGGATTGTTTACATAATGAACAAGGTGATCAAAGTATAGTTTCATTTTTTTTGCCTCCAAAAATTTTCTTCTATCCGTTTACAGGTTCAGCCTTCCAGTAATATTCACTAAACACCTTAGCAAACGCATCTACAGCATTATATAATTCTTCTAAATTATTATCGACGCCACCGAACTCAAGTAAGATGGAACGATTGGAGAGATCTTGGTTGTATACACCATTACCATTATCTTTAGTTTTAATAAAAATACCACGACTAATACCTGGGTATAGTTTTTCTAAATTAGTGTTAAGCTGCTTAGCATAATTTAAATTTTCTTTATAATTATTATTCTCTTTTCCGACAATAATATCAATCCGCGCATATTTCTTGCCATTAATATTGGCAGTAGTGATCGATTTCCTTTGTGAATCTCTATGAATATCAATTAAAAATTTTGCATCTTTATCCTGGGCTAATGTCTCTTCAACATGCTCACGTGAAAGAGAATATGCATTATTGTAGTTCCAGTCTTTACTTTTTAATTCTGCACCCATATTACTAGTATCATGTTCCACACCTATTCCCTTATCTATTAAGTCTTGCGTTAGTCTTGCTCCAACAGCTACTACATTAATTTTATTATTTGTACTTGTTGCGTCATCAGGGATTTTTGCACCTTTAATTAATGGCAAAAATGATTCCCAACTGTGTGTATGATAGATATATACTACTTTTTTTAAGTTAGTATTAGAATTAGGAGATTGACCTTTTTGGCTGCTCTCTCCTGTGTTATTTTCCTTATCATTTAAATTTTGATTATCAGCTACTTCCCGCTCTTTCGTAATATCATCATCCGATTTAGGGGGTAGATCGATGGGTAGATTCGTAAGATTTGTCCCTCTTCCTGCAATCGCTATTTCCATATTATAAGCATCCAATCCAGGTATTTCACTCCCAAGAAGGGTAATAGATTTCGAGGGATTGATGTTTGTTACAAGGGTGAATAGAAATTTTGAAAGCGAAATCTTATCATCTACATTTTTATTTGCAAACAACGCGTGGTTTTCACTTTGGAGCATATAGACAAACAAGCCAGAATAATTTATTTTACTCATAGAGTCTTTTAACGATGCTGATGAAGGACTTAGCGGAGTCTTTACTAAACATATAACTAATAAGAACACCAATATTACACCCACAAATATCCTGCTAAAAAAAACGACGATATGGATGGGTTTATGATTTTTTTCAAGCATTTGACTAACCTCCTATTACTAGTATTCTATGAATGCAACTTCATGGTTAGAATCTATTAGAAAAAATAGTCCGATTTTTATATTATCTTTTTTTACATATGATGTGAGTTGGCTCCTCTGAACTTGTCTTTTGACTGATACTATTTGTTTCGTATAAGGTTTTTAACTAGCATTAATATGTTGAATGAATTATAATCAAAATGATTTCGATTTACTCATATTCTATGAAAGAAAATTCTTCAAGGAGGCAGACGATGAAAACTAGAAATGTATATGCAGTTTTTTTAACCTTAATTTGTTCCTTTTGCTTAGTTGCTTGCTCTACTACAGATGCAGATAAGAGTAAACAACCAGCAAAAGATCAGTCAAAAAAAATCGACCAACCAACCAAAAATACTGCCTTAAATTCAAATGCAAACAAGTCCTCTAATAATCAAACTAATCAGCCCAATAAGCAAACGGATCAACCCAAAAAAATAGATTGGAATGCACCCTCAGACGGACCTTATCCAACATTAAATGCTAATGAAAAAATTTGGATTGATGTTTCCATAAATGATCAAAAAGTCTATATAAAAAATGGCCAGACTACTCTATACACAATGGCTGCTTCATCAGGCCTCGATACGGATCCAGACAATTCTACACCAAAAGGTACTTTTTATATTCAGCCAGAACGCGGAGAATGGTTTTACTCAGCGGGCTACAAAGAAGGGGCAGAGTATTGGGTATCTTGGAAGAATCATGGAGAATTTCTATTCCATAGTGTCCCCATGGATAAAGAAAAAAATGTTATAAAGACTGAAGCAGAGAAGTTAGGTCAAAAAGCCTCGCACGGATGCATCCGCTTGGCTATTCCTGATGCAAAGTGGATATTTGATCATATCCAAACGGGTACAAAGGTGGTCATCCGCAGTTAGTCAATTTTCATACTTATTCAAAGAAGCTAATCCATTTTTATGGTTAGCTTCTTTTATTTTGTACTAAAAATGAAAGATTCACATACTATTTAATAGAGCTATTTTCGTACTAATTGTTTCTTTTGTATTTTGTCCTTAATGCTAAATTAGACTTTTCCTCTGGGCATCTTTTCTTAAAAGGTTACCTATTCTTAAGACATATTTAGTAGTTTATAAAAGGTTTTCTATTATAAAAGAAACAAAGTATAAGAAAAGAGACTTTATAGAGATAATTATTTCGTTAGGAGGAACATGAATGAAGGCGATACTGTCTAGAAGCTCAAAAATCACGATTGTAAACCTAATCTTTCTACTATTAATTTATTTATTCTTTTCAGCAGACCATATAAATAATCAAGGGCTGATTCATCTTATTCCTAATGAATTATTTAATGTAAATACGATATTCCTAAGCATAATGATAGAGGCAGTACCTTTTATATTAATAGGTGTTATTGCTTCAGCAATCATTCAAACCGTCGTATCTGATAATATGGTTCAAAAATTATTACCTAGACATGCTTTTTTAGCGATGTTACCAGCAACTTTACTAGGGATCATTTTCCCCATTTGTGAGTGTGCAATTATCCCGGTCGTCCGGAGATTAATTAAAAAAGGGCTACCACAGCATGTCGGGATTGTTTTTATGCTTTCCGTGCCCATCTTAAATCCTATTGTTTTTTTATCAACCTATTATGCTTTTCCAAATAATCACGTTATTTTATATGGAAGAATGGTACTAGCTTTTCTAGTAATATTATTGATTGGATCCATTACTTTTATCCTTTTTAGAAATAAGCCAATTTTAAAGCACAGCACAGAAGGGCACCATCATCATACTTTAACCAATAAAAATAAATCAGGACAATTCTTTAAACATGTCAGTGATGAATTTTTTGATACAGGAAAATTCCTCTTGATCGGTGCTCTTTTGGCTAGCCTTTTCCATACATTTCTAGATCGAAATCTTCTTGTTTCAATTGGGAGTAATCATACCGTTGCACCTGCTGTTATGATGGGATTTTCTTATGTATTATCGATTTGCTCTGAGGCAGATGCGTTTGTTGCATCATCTTTTAGCAATTCCTTTAGTGTTGGCTCGATTATTGCTTTTCTTGTTCTCGGCCCCATGCTGGATCTCAAAAATACTATTATGCTATTTGCCTACTTCCGTTTTAAATTTGTCATTATTTTCATTATCACAACCTGCTGTATGGTTTATCTAGCTTCAAGATTATTTGAGATTTTAATCTGAAAGGTGGGATAGAATGAGCTTACCTCGTGCTAAATTTCATACGTATTTCAGAGGAATCATCCTGATAGGCTTTAGTCTATTTTTCTTAAAATTATTGCTTACGGGGAAAATTAGCTATTTTATCTCCCCAAAATTATATCCATTTTTATCTATTACCATTGGAATTTTAATCATTGTCGGGATTATCCAAATTTTCATCGGAACATCGGATAGTGAGGAAATTCTTTGTGATTGCTGCGAAGAACATCAACCACCAAAAACAACATTCCGTTCCGCGATCTTCTATTCTTTATTTATCATACCGATCATTTCAGGATTTCTATTTTCCAATCATACGCTCGGAAGTTCTATTGCGAAGAATCGTCAAGTTCAACTCACTACCTCCAGTCAGAGTAGCGTGCAAAACAGTACTTCTAACGTTTCCAAAAAGAAACAGAATCAACAAAATAACGGTAGTACTAATAACACAGTACCTAATTCCACTCAACAGCAATATATAACCCAAAAAGAATATGACAATTTAGAACAATCCATGTTCCGAGAAAAAAATATCGTAATTGATGACTCTAAATATGTTCCGACAGTTGGTTTGATTGAGGAAAATTTAAATAAATTCATTGGGAAAGAAATTGAAACAGTAGGATTTGTGTATCGTGAAAAGGATTTTACTAACAATCAAATCGTAGTGGCAAGATTCGTTATTACATGCTGTATTGCAGATGCATCGGTTTATGGAATTATGGCAAAAGGAGATTTGGCTAACTTCAAAAATGATACTTGGGTTAGACTAAGAGGGAAATTAAACAAAACGACTTATAATGGCACTACTATTCCTGTCCTAGCTGTGACATCCGTCCAAAAAATAAAAGAACCAACTCAGCCGTATGTATATGATGTAGGCATAAAAGTAGACTAGTCAAATGGATGACTAGTCTATAATTAGTGATATGAAAGCATAAATTTTTATCTTGAAAATTTATTAAACAAGTTTAGTCTCTGTCCAGCTCCAGGTGAAATTTGCACTATAATTTCAATAGCGCCTATCGGCTAGCGGATGTGCAAGGCACTTTCGCTTTTCTTATCACATTACTTCTCGTCGTTTTCTCATTCTGATCATATAGGTTGCAAGTTTTTGAATGCTAAATCCTAATAAAAGGATAATTACTAATAGCAATGTAATAGTAGCACCAGGAGGAGTTCCAAGGTGGTACGAAGAAACTAAACCGATAAAAACACTGCCCAAAGCTACGAGTAAAGCAGTGATAAAAACAAACTTAAAGCCTTTCGCCAATTTAATCGCAAAGGATGCTGGGAGAACTAAAAGGGCTGATACTAATAAAACTCCAATGGTTGGAATAATGACTGAGACCGCGAGACCTGTAAGAATGCTAAATGATATTGATAATAGATTCGTATTCACTCCACTTGAATAAGCAGTATCTTCATCAAAAGTCATTACAAACAATGGTCGCTTAAAAATAAGAAAATATAATAGCACAAGGACTGTTACACCTACTAAAACATATACTTGCTCATTACTAATTGTGACAATCGATCCGAATAAATATTGGTCTATGTTCGGGCTCATCCCACCACTAGTTACGCTCATTAAAAATAGTGCAAAGGATAATCCAGCTGCCATTAATATCGCAATGGAAACCTCAGAATAAGAATGATAGGATCTACGCATATATTCTATCCCTATGGCACCGATAATGACAATAATCATACTAGAAAGAGTTACATTGGAATGAATAAAAAAGCCAATTGCCACACCTGCTAATGAGATATGTGATAACGTATCAGCCATTAACGCCTGTCTTCTTAATACAAGAAATATTCCAATCAAAGGTGCGATGATAGCAATGAGTCCGCCTGCCCAAAATGCCCGTTGCATGAACTCAAGGTTAAACATTTCCATTCTCCATGTTCTCCTTTCTCTAGATGTATCACTTTATCAAAACTGCCTTCCATTTCTTCACCGTCATGTGTAACCATTACGACTGTTCTTTTATGTGTTTTTACTTGATGGTTCATAAATTGGTAAAAACTCTTTCTACTCTCATAATCCATTCCAGTCGTCGGTTCATCCAATACTAATAAGTCTGGTTCTGTTGCAAGGACTCTAGCAATACATATTTTTTGTTTCTGTCCTCCAGAAAGAGCACCAATTTTTTCATTTCTGAATTCCCACATCCCTACCATTTTCAGGGCATTCTCTACCAATTCATGATCTATCTCCGTTAGTCTTTGATACCACTTCTTATCTTGAAATCTACCAGAACGAACCAATTCAATGACCGTACTAGGGAAGCCAACATTAAAAGATGCAATTTGCTGGGGCACGTATCCAACCTTCAATGGCTTCCCAGAGCTGTTCTTTTTGCTTAAATATACAATTCCTGACCATGGTTTAATCAATCCAAGCATTAATTTAAGCATGGTTGACTTGGAGGCACCATTAGCTCCTGTTATTCCCACAAATTCCCCAGATTCTATTTCAAACGATATTCCATTTAAAGTTGGAACGTGAGAATACCCAAAAACAATATGATCTAATGTTGCTAGTTTCATATTTTTGCATCCTTTCAAAAAAAATTAAAACTAGCGCCATGAAGGCGCACTAACTCTTTTACATATATTATTGGTCGATCTGCTTCACCAAGTGAAATTAGCCCTTCAAATTTCAACAAACCTTAAATATGCCCAATACTAGCGCAAGATAAACAGATCGACCACCACTCATTATGTGGGTATACACATATAGTAATTTTTACTCATTCAATGTTTGTTTAAGACTCTTTAAATTTTCTTCCATCTCTGAAATATAATCAAGTCCTTTTTTCTGATCCTCTTTGCTTAGACCCTCTAATGTATTAAGCACTTTGGTCTTAGCTCCTATTTCTTTTGCTAACGTTTCTGCTACTTTAGGTGAAGCTAATTCTTCATAATAAATCACTTTTAAATTATGCTTTTCAGCAAATTTTTTCAACTCAGCCAACTTAGCAGGGCTTGGCTCTTGATCTGGAGATAATCCTGCAATCGGAACTTGTTTCAGACCATATTCTTTGGCAAGATAACCGAATGCGGCATGTTGAGTAATAATTTCTTTTCTTTTCACATCTTTTAATTCCGACCGAAACTTATTATCTAGATCTTGTAATTTATGCAAATATTCATTACTATTTTTTTCATAATAACTTTGATTTTTTGGATCTGCTTTCACTAATGCTTGCGTAATGTTTTTCACTTCTTGCTCAGCAAGTGCAGGGCTTAACCATACATGTGGATCCAACCCGCTTCCGCCTTCTGAATCTTCGTCTTCTGCACCTTTCATTAACGTGATTCCATTACTTGCTGCAACAAATGTTGGACCGTTATTTCCTAAGCTTTTCTGGATATTAGGAACCCAAGTCTCCATTGATTCACTATTGTATACTAATAGCTTAGCCTTTTGAATGTTCGCAATATCCTTTGGGGTTGGCTCCCAATCATGCGGCTCGACATTCGAAGGAATTAAAAGCTGTACATCCGCCTTATTACCAGCAACGTTCTTTGTAAATTCATACATTGGGTAAAAGGTTGTTACTACTTGAATTTTCTTATTTCCCGTATTATCCGTACTATTCGTATCTACACTATTTCCGCATCCCGCTAGCAAAAGAATGAAAGCAGTGAGAAGAAATAACACTTTTATATTTTTAACATAACTCATTACTATTTCCCCATTCTACCATGATTTTTTTAAACTCTCAAAAATGTAATCATTCCGATTTAAAACTCATATTATATTAACTTATAAATGTAATGAATCGCAACCATTAATGTAGAGGACTACATCTCCTCATTAATAGTCCATTCAAATGGATCTACCATTTCCATCCAATTTTGTTCCATTTCTTCGTTCGTAAGTAAGCACTGATCCAAGGATGCACGAATTTCATCTTGGTCCATCTCAATTCCAATCAAGACAAACTCTGTTTTTCGATCTCCAAATTTTGGATCCCATTCCTGCAAAATTTCCGGCTCACTTTCAAAATAGTAGGATTGTTCCTGTTCAGGCATTGCAGCTATCCAATAAGCAACTGGTCCAAATTCAATAGAAGGTCCTGCTTGAGACATCAACAACGCAACGTCGTTTCTAGTTGCACACCATACAATTCCTTTTGATCTTACAATTTCTACTGGAAGATTCTCCAACCAGTTGGAAAATCGCTCCGAATGAAAGGGAATATTACTACGATAAACAAATGAACTAATCCCATATTCATCTGTTTCTGGAATATGTTCTTCTGCTTCTAGTTCTTTCAGCCATCCAGCAGATTCGCTTGCTTTTTCAAAATCAAATAAGCCAGTATTTAATATCTCAGAAGGCTGAATTTTACCATGCTCTGTCCGGATAATCTTCGCTTCTGGTTGCAGCTTCTTTAAGAAATGTTCTAATTGTTCCAGTTGATCATTTTCTAACATATCACATTTATTCATGATGAGGACATCACAGAACTCAATTTGATCAACGAGTAAATCTGCTACGGTTCTTTCGTCTCCCTCTCCAGCAATTTGCTGACGATCTAATAAGGAATCCCCTGAAGAGTAATCTTTCCAGAACCGGTTTACATCTACAACTGTCACCATTGTGTCTAATTTACATAGAGATGTTAAATCAATGCCTAATTCCTCATCAATGTATGAAAATGTCTGGGCGACAGGTACAGGCTCACTAATTCCAGTCGATTCAATCACGATATAATCGACTTCTCCATTTCTTGCGAGCTTTTCTACTTCAATCAATAAGTCTTCTCTTAATGTACAGCATATACAACCATTTGATAATTCAACAAGTTTTTCTTCTGTACGATGCAGTTCTCCACCCTGTTTAATGAGACCTGCATCAATATTAATTTCACTCATATCATTTACGATAACAGCTACTTTCAGATTTTCGCGGTTCTTCAAAATATGATTCAAAATTGTTGTTTTTCCTGCTCCTAAATATCCGCTTAATACGGTAACTGGTATTTTAGCCACTTTGTTCCCTCCTGTTTTAAAGTGTAATGATTCCGATTTACAGAATAAAAATAACAAATACTCTCGATATCAGAATATCTTTTTGAATTTAAAACGAATCCATTACGATTTAGACGCTATACAAACTCTCAAACAATATATGTATTAGTCTTATATAATATACATACTAAACCTCACTACATTTACAAATCGTAATGATTACGCTTTTACATTGTAAACTATCCCTTATCTTACGTCAACACTTTTTAACAGTACTCTTTCAGGTAAAACTATACCCTTCGATTTCCTAAAAAAATAACCAGTGCTGCAAATGTTGTGGAAAAAACATTTATGCACTGGCTAATCATTATTTTAATGCTTTCAACACTACCGCTTCACCTTTAAAAGAAACAACACGATTATTCTCGATCTTAATAGAAAATTTTTCTTTTATCTCATTAGAAGAATTTAATATAAAACTTGTTAAATTTCCTTTTTCTGTTTCTGAAAGATTCATTCGATCACACCATGGTTCAAATAGGGAGAGCTTCTCAAATCGGTGCCACTCTTCGATTACGAATCCTCTTGATTCTAACATCTGCATCCACTCTGATTTTTTCCAAGCTCTAAAATGGCTGTAATCTCTCATTTTTTCTATACTATTATAAAATTCATCGTAAGCAGGTAACTCAGGAACAACATTATCATCTAATAAAAATTGACCATTATTTTTTAACACTCTATGAACTTCCGAAATAAAGGCTTTGATGTCCGGAAAATGATGTGGTGCGATTCGACAAGTGATAATATCAAATGATTCATCAGTGAATGGTAAATTCTCGGCATCTCCTTCCACAAATTGAACATTTTGATTGCCATTGCCTTTGATAAATTTTTCAGCTACTGTAAGCATTTCTTTTGTTAAATCGAATGCTGTTACATTTTTTACATGAGATGCGAAGGCATTTGCAGTATGCCCGCCGCCTGTTGCAATATCAAGCAGTGTTTCATTTCCGGTTAGTGTTGCAATCTCTAATAACTTCTGAAGGTCCTTTCCTTCCTTATGTGCTTTGCTTTCCACATATGACTCGGCACTTTTGCCAAATTGTGCTTGAACATCCTTTTTTGTATGATTCATTCCTATCCCCTCCATCCTTTTCTATCTTTACTATATGGCAATGGGTGCATTAAGAAAATGTTCAATATTTAATGTTTTAGCATAAGAAAAAGTTATCACTAATTATGATCAGAGTACAAAAAAACCTATTCCTTGTAAGGTAATAGGCTTTTGCAAAGTTATTGTAATTCTGCTATTTTCCTTGGTTTCCTTAAACGATTTGTAATCGTGTCCTCTTGTGGTGTCGTTTTGCGAATGAAAAAAGATAAAAGAAACGCAACAATTGATAAAACTGTCGCTACCATGAAGGCATCATTTATCCCCATAACCATTCCTTGATGTTCTGCAAGTAAAAAGTGTGCTTTATCCGACTTCAAAATATGTTCCTGCACCATAATATCCTTTAAATGACTTACACCTTTATTCGTCATAATCGAAACAAAGAATGCCATTCCAACAGCACCAGCTATCATTCTTAACGTATTCACCATTGCCGTTCCAAATTTATTTAAGTTAGCGGATAGTTCATTTAGCCCTGCTGTAAAGATTGGCATCATTACTAATGACATGCCTAGCATTCTTACCGTATAAACTGATACAACGTATAAGAATGTGGTTGTTACTTCAAGCTTCGTTAATGCATAAGTAGTTAAGAGCGTGATGGCTAAGCCAATAATCGATAACCATTTTGCACCATACTTATCAAATAATTTCCCCGTAATTGGCGACATAATCCCCATTACAATTCCACCTGGTAAAAGCATTAGTCCTGATAAAAGCGGCGAAAATCCACGAACATTTTGCATGTAGATCGGCATTAAAATCATCCCTGAATACATGGCCATTGTCACGACTACATTAATAATGGTTGTTAATGAGAATATTTTATAGCGAAATATACGAAACTCGAGGATTGGTTCCTCCACTACCCATTGACGCCACACAAACAAGATTAAACTGATTGCGCCAATAATAAACATCGAAATGACATCAGCACCATTCCAGCCATTTGTTCCTGCTGTAGCAAAGCCATATAATATTCCACCAAATCCAATTGTGGATAAAATTACACCGATTACATCAAGCTTAGGACGTCTTGTTTCTGATACATTTTTCATCAAAAATATTGCGACGATAAAGTTTACAAGTGCAAATGGGAAAATAATAAAAAACAAAACCCGCCATGAATGATTCTGAATGATCCAACCCGATAAGGTCGGACCGACAGCTGGAGCAAAGTTCATCGCAACTCCGAAAAGTCCCATAGCAAAGCCGCGGCGTGCAGGCGGAAACAAAATAAAAATAACATTTGTAATAAGCGGAAATAATATCCCTGCACCAATCGCTTGAATAACTCTTCCGATTAAGATGAATGAGAAGCTAGGTGCAATTCCACAAATTAATGTTCCAAGTGCGAAAAAACCCATGGCAGCAAGATATAGCTGTCTAGTAGTAAATCGATTCATTAAGTATGCGGTAATCGGAATTACTATTCCATTTACAAGCATAAAAATGGTTGTTAACCAGTCCGCAGTTGTCGCTGAAATATGAAGTCTATTCATCATTTGCGGCAAAGCTACATTGATTAACGTTTGATTCAAAAAGGCAACGACTGCCCCGATGAGCATAATCGTAAAAATAGGACCCGTTCGAACCGGACTATTTGTAGTTGTAGTTGTATTCATTTGTGTTTGTATTCCTCCCTATTTATAAATGAAATTTTGCAAGTGAGATAATGGCGGTGAACGTTGTAATCATATAAAATACCCGCCTAAGCGGGATATAGTTAAGGATTCTATTAATTACATAAAGGCTGTTTTCACAAAGACTGTTGCTTTTCGTATAAGTATATAATCCTTAAATGGATAGGATTCGCGCTCTTTTCTACATTCCGTTTTTCATTTGATAGTAGAAAATCACCGTAAAAATCCTACTGCCGATTTTTACTCATATGTAAATAGCAACAGGTTAAAATCGGTTTTTGGATTTTATACAAAGTTTAAGAAAAGAGCCTACATAAAAGAAGTAGATATAATTTTGTTACCATTCCTTCGTATCGCGAAATATATTCTACCTACATATCAAGTTTTTGTCAATTGTTATATTTTGTGATTTACTGAAAATAAAAACCAGGCGACAGCAGCCACCTGGTTTTTATCATTTTTAATTTGAAAACTGTGATTTATATTCGCTAATGACAAGATCAGGTTCCTGACTTTCACCCTGCATTTGTCTTAAACGTGCAGCCTTATTCACCTGTTCATCCGCATGATAGCTTGAACGAACGAGTGGTCCGGCTTCGCAATGTTTAAATCCTTTTTGTAAAGCTATTTCCTTTAATTCCGCAAATTCGTCTGGGTGTACATAGCGTTCCACTTTAAGATGTTTCTTCGTTGGCTGTAAATATTGCCCGATTGTCATGATGTCTACATTGTGTGCCAATAAATCATCCATCGCTTGAATGATTTCCTCTTTTGTTTCCCCAAGTCCAACCATAATACTTGATTTTGTTGGTGTATTCGGACTGATTTCTTTTACTCTTTTTAAAAGTTCTAATGAGCGTTGATAAGTAGCCTTGGAACGAACCCGTTTAGTTAAACGTTCCACCGTTTCGATATTATGGTTAAAAATATCTGGTTTTGCATCCATCAACATTTTCAGGCTTTCGTAGTCACCTTTCATATCAGAAGGCAGCACTTCCACTGTGCAGGAAGGAACTCGTCTCCTAATTGCACGAATTGTTTCCGCAAAGATCGCTGATCCTCCGTCTGCGAGATCATCACGAGCTACAGCCGTTACGACACAATGACGTAATCCCATTATTTCCACTGACCTTGCTACACGTTCTGGTTCTTCCCAATCCAGCTCTGTTGGCAAACCAGTCTTTACAGCACAAAATCGGCAGCCACGTGTACATAAATCACCTAGAATCATAAATGTCGCCGTTTTCCTAACTGCCCAGCATTCATGTATATTCGGACATTTTGCTTCCTCACAAACGGTATGAAGTCTTTCCTCACGCATCATTTTTTTCAAACCAGTATAAGTACTATTTGTGTTTAATTTTATCTTTAGCCACTCAGGCTTTCTTAAGTATTCATCATTTCTATTGACCACTATGTACACTCCTTATCGATAAAAGGTATAACTATCTGCAGCATACTTTTCTTCCATCAACTCTAACGCTTCATCGATCATCTGCTGCGGTGGTTCATATGTAATAAGTTCAACATGAAGCCCTTTTTTAAAACCATTTTTAAAAGCATCCTTTATCTCGTCCATCGTTGTTTCTCTGCCTAAAATACGATTAATGGAGACAGCTTTGTCTTTGAATGCATTTTTTGCTCGCAACTTCACTCTTTCATTAGGGAAAATAAATAAATTATATAGCGCACCCTCATCCATATCCATTGGAATCGATCCGTGTTGTAAAATGACTCCTTTTTGACGAGTTTGAGCACTTCCTGCCGCCTTTTTGCCGGCAATCTCCAATTCATACCATGATGCTTCTTCAAAGCATACAGCTGTACCCGTTTTGCCAACAGGCGCATTAGGAATCGCTAGGTCAGCTGAAATTCCAAGTAAACGGTAGCCTTCTAGTAATCCTTGTGATAGCACTCGGTAAGATTCAATAATGGAAGGCGACATCTTCTCATGCTTTTCATCAATAATAACAGAATAGGTTAGCTCCTTATCATGCAGAACGGCAAGTCCACCTGTAGGACGTCTAACAATATCAATTCCCTGCTCCTTTGCAGCATCAACATCAATTCTTCCGACCGTTTTCTGAAAATGACCAAGTGATAAACCCGCCGGTTTCCATTCATAAAAACGAATGACTGGCGGAATTTTACCTTCACTATGCCAATTTAGCAAGACTTCATCCAATGCCATATTAAACGCAGGGGAGTGTGCACCAGTATCAAGAAAAAACCATTCTTCCAAGGTTCATCCATCTCCCATTCCTAGTAATCCAATATGTAATGATCCTTTTAAAACATTTTTAGTTTAACATTCTTTTATCCTTTGTCAATAAACCTTATGACCTCTATTTTCGTAATAAAACCATTTATAAAACCAATATGAAAATAATAGGGTAAGTGTAATGGAGATCCATGATAAGTACCATGTCCAATGGATATATTTTATGAGGTCTGTATAGTGTAATATCAATAATTCTGAAATCACTAAAACAGTAGGGTAGACAATAATATAAATAGTTTTCAGCCAAAAGCCTTTTTGGACTGGATAATGAATATTAAAAAGGGCACTAATCACAGGAAATGCAAGAAATTCAAATGTAAAGCTTGTCCGAAGCGCTTGGGCAAAAAAACGACTAGGATAATCAATGAGTCCCAATTGGACAACAATTAATCCAAGAATCCAACCTGGAAGTTGCATAAACGAAAAACTAATCCAAGCATTCCGCATTTTATGTTTTGGAACAAACATGATAAGTAGCAGAAATGAAATAATCCATATCGAAAATTCAATAATCTTGTTTATATTCATAGCTCTACCTTTTTACTACCAGTCGGCTTTTTAAAAAACCATCTTGTAAACCATAAAGCACCTACATTAAAAATAACAGCAAGGATAAATTGATTAAAGACACTCCAATGAATGTAACGTTTCAAATCCGTAAATCTTTCAACTGAATAATCATACATACTAATGACAAAAGCAAAAGCAATAACAAATAGACTTTGAATATGACGCTTTTGCTCGAAAGGAAACAAAAAATAAAAAAGAACGGAAGCAGCAGGATAGATAATAAAGTCATTAAAAAAATTTTGTGATGTAGCTTTATGAAATATCCGAAATGGACTTTCCACCAAATTATATTGCGCTAAAATTGTACCTGCTCCCCATGTTAAAGTTTGCAAGAAAGTAAAATTAAAGCATGCCTCGCGAAGCCGTGTTTTTGGTACGATCATAATTAGTAGAAGAACGACCAATATTGATGCAGTAATAATCCATATGATATTTATGGAAAAACTCATATGTTCATCTCTACTTTCTTTTATTTAGGCTCTTTTCTTAACCATTGTCGTTTTGTAATTTATTAATGCTTTTCCACCAACTAGATTGTACAATCCTTAAAAGAAAAGATGCCCTGAAACTACACCTTATTATGAATTTAATCAAGTAACGAAAAACAATATTTAATACGAGAACTGCCTTTATTTATTAATATGTACATTTTCCCAAAAAATATTAGAGAGAAAATAGCTTTAAATAGTTATTCGTTTTACAAATTATGTGTAATCCAATATGATTATTTTAGAAAAAATATAGAGTATGAGGTCGGAAAATATGCTGCAAAGGTTTGGCTTTTCACAATATGAAAGTAAAGTATATGAGGTTCTTTCTTCAAGCAATGAGCCACTCGATGCTACCTTGATTGTAAAATATTCTGGAGTACCGAAGGCAAAAGTATATGAGGTCTTGACGAGAATGGTTGAAAAAGGAATGGTATTGGACTCTATTTCTGAAAAGAAAAAGCTGTACACAGCATTACCTTTAAATACTGTAATTGATATGTTGACTAGAGAATTCCAAAAAGATTTAGAACAATTAAAGGAACACACCTATCAAAAAAAAGTAACGGATGACAGGGTATGGAGCTTAAAGGTAGATACTTCAATCCTTGCCCAATGTAAGAAGCTGCTACAGAATGCTAAACAATCGATTCAAATATCCGTTTGGGAAGAAGACTTTAGTGAATACTTACCTATATTATTAGAAAAGGAACAATCTGGTGTAAAGGTCGAGGCACTAATAGTAGGAAATGTAGAAGCCCCATTGTCTTCCCTATTTGTTTTATCTCCTAATGAAGAACATCGGATGCTAGAGAAAAATCGCTTAATTATTATTGATGAAGAAGAAATATTATTTGCAGGTGTTGAGGAAGATGCTTGGCAAGCCATTACAACAAAATCCAAGCCATTAGTTAAATTTTTTGTAGAGTTTTTTTATCATGATGTGGCACTTGCTAAAATAACTAAAAAATATGAAGAGACATTAATGCAGGATGATGAGATTAAAAGTTTGTTGATGAGGCTGCGATATTAGGAAAACTTTGTAGCTTTTGTCGGCGTTCGATGAACTGCGGCAGTTTCTATAAAAAAAGAGCTCATTGTGATGGTTCAAGTTTTTTCGAGGACACACGTTCCGCTATTTTATCAAAAACCCGCTTTTTTCTCCTGTTTGAGGACACACGTTCCGTTATTTCATGAAATTCACTTGAAATTAGCTGATTATTACCATGATAACGGATCGTGTGTCCTCTTAATCCTTGAAAACACCACTTTTGTCACAGATAACGGATCCTCTGTCCGTTTCGATAATTATTCGTGGCAAACAGAGGCTGATGCATCTGCCTTTATGCTACATTACTCACCTATTTGATCTTGTAAATACTCTAAATCAGAAAGCAAGGATTCATCTACATAGAATGTACATTCCTTCCCATTATACTTATCTATATCATATTCCATGGTAGTACTTGGCTCCTTATGAAATCTCAAATAGACTTTGATAGATGAGGCTCGTTCTTCAGAATATATTTTATTAGGATTGTTTAACATTAACATACAAAATTCTTTCGTTTTCGTCGATATATCAAACTTATTGGTTTGATTGTATATCCTTACGTTCTCTATCCTTATAAAGTTAGCCTCGTCCGCCATATAATTCCAATCAATTTTTTGTAATGAAATGGGGTCTCTGGTATTATCAACTTTAGCATCATCATAAACTAGATAGAAATATCCGCCCAAAAAATGCCAATTGCTAGTATAATTGCAAATATGATTTTAATGATATAAATCAAATCCTTCTCAAGTGAGATAATTCCCCTCAATATTCCTACTTTAAAACTTTTTTGAATTTTTTAAAAAATATCCAAATCACTAATATACGATAATATTGGAATACTTTCAATAATATTTTTTGGAATTTAGTACCAACATATCTAATAGACGGACTCTATGTAAATTTGTGGTTATTAAATAAAAAATTTGTTGAAGAAGATGAAATAAAAAAAGATCACTTTCTTAGATTGAAGAAGGTGATCTTTTTTTAAAATTTATTATTAGTTGTTTGTCTATCTTCGTTCATTTCCCTCAGAAATTAAAACACGTTTGCTGTCTAGATCCTTACCCTACTCCATAATATATTAGGCTTCTGTTTTTTCATTGATGCCTTTAACTGTTCTAGTAATAGAAATAACTGCACAAACCAACGCTAATAGAATAAACAATCCGCCTACCTGAGCATTGTATAGAACAGAGTATTCATTAATGACTACTCCACCAAAAATGGAGCCAAGTGCTATCCCAAAATGCAGAGCAGAATTATTTAAGCTTTGTTGTATCTCAGACGTTTCTGGTGCCGATTCAATTAAATAATTTTGTTGTGCAGGTGTAATGGCCCAGCTTAGCATACTCCAAACCATCATGACAATGACAAAAAGAACGACTGAAAATGTTACTTTTGGAAGAATAAAAAGGACGATAGAAAATACTGCGATAATGGACAGTATACTTTTCTTTGATCCCCATCTATCAGCCATCCAGCCTCCAACACCACCTCCGAAAACAGCAGACACTCCGAAGATAAAATAAAAAACGCTTATCCATGTTGCATCTAAATGTAAAACGGTTTTTAAAAACGGCGTAAGATACGCATATAGAGTTAAATGCCCAGTTAGGAACAACAAGGAAGTTAACTGTGCAAACAATATTTTTGGATGTTTTAAAGTTTGGAATTGCTGACGTAAAGGGATAGTAGGTTTTGGAGCAATTTTTGATAAGAATATAGCAACTCCAAGCATCGAAATGAGTGTTAGCAACGCAATAAATAAAAATGGTGACCTCCAACCCAAATGATTTCCAATGACAAGTCCTACAGGTACCCCGAGTACTAACGAACCACTAACGCCCATAAAAATAATCCCGATTGCTCTAGCTCGCAATTCCTTTTTCACTATGTTGGAGGCAATTGTCACACATAGCAATACTAAAAGGGAACCGCTTGCAGCAGAAATGATTCTTGATAAGAAGAGCATCGAAAAGTTTGGACTTAAAAAAGCAACAATATTTCCAATGAAGAATATCACTAAGGCACTTAAACATAATTTTTTCCGCTCAATTCGTGCAGTTAACGTCAACAGTACCGGACTAGCAATGGCAAAAATAAGTGAATAAATCGTAATAAGCTCCCCTGCAGTCCCTATAGAGATATGCAACCCTTTTGCAATAATATCCAATATTCCACCAACAATAAGCTCGGCCATCCCAACTACAAACGAAACAATGGCCAATATATATACTCGAAAATTCATCTGAATCCCTCTTTCGTAATCCGGAAAGTTACTACTAAGATAGTAACCTTTATATTCTATTTAACACAAGTGAAAAATTTTACAAGTACTTTTCCTTTTTTGAAAAATAGGGATAAAAATTCAATGCAAGAGGAAAATACTTCTGACAAGGAGGATTTATTATGACGAATATTTTTGAATCAAGTATGGATTATTTTAAAACCCTCGTTGAAAATGAAAATAAAAATCCACTTCATGTTGGGGAAGTCAATAACTTCTGGATATTATTGACGATGATTGAAGAGGGGATTAGTATTTATCAAATGGGCCTAAATACGACGAATGATGAGGATTTAATTCATGCATTTAAAAATGGGGAACAAGCATCAAAAGAAACTGCTAATCAATTAAGAACTTTCTTTAAAAATGAAGGGATACCACTTCCGAACACCTCAGAAGATAAGCCAAAATCCGATCCAAATTCGGTGCCTCTTGGTGTGAAGTATACTGATGACGAACTTGCTAATCTAGTATCCGTTAAAATTGCCGCACAAATTTCATTACTTGGGCAGGCATTAGCCATGTCGGTTAGAAGTGACGGTTGTGAACTTTTATTAAAAATTCAATTTGAATTGTTAAAGTATGGTGCCTCTTTTAAAACTTTAATGAGGAAAAAAGATTGGATGAAAATACCACCTTATTATTATCCACCTGGGGCTCCAACAAGCTAAAAAAAATCTAAGTTTTCCCTTTAAAAATACACCTCAAAATATTCTTTTAACATAGAACTTAATGGTTTCGAATATTCAAATATAACATTGAATGAATAATAAAATTAAGTTATATTTATATAATATTGTCGGCTCTTAAAAATTGAGGTGTTGAAGTTGCGACCGATATTTCTTGGTATTTGTGCTGCCTTCTTTTTTGCTTTTACTTTTATTCTTAATCAGGCAATGGATTTAGCTGGTGGAAGTTGGATATGGAGTGCATCGCTGCGATATATCTTTATGGTCCCTTTTTTATTATGTATTGTCATCTTGAGAGGCAATCTTAAACCCCTATTACTCGAAATCAGGGAACATCCTGGAAACTGGTTGATATGGAGTATTGTAGGATTTGGGCTTTTTTATGAACCATTATGTTTTGCTGCTGCCTATTCGCCAGGCTGGCTGATCGCTGGAACATGGCAAATCACGATTATTTCTGGTGCTCTTCTTACACCGCTTTTTTTTGAAACAGTCCAGACTTCTAGGGGACCTTTAAAGGTAAGGGGAAGAATTCCGTTTAGAGGACTGCTTATGTCTTTTATTATTTTATTTGGTATTTTCTTAATGCAGTTAGAACATTCAAAACATGTATCGCTTGAAACTGTGTTGCTCGGTGCCATTCCTGTCTTACTTGCATCCATCGCTTATCCACTTGGAAACCGAAAAATGATGGATATTTGCATGGGGCGTTTAGATGCCTATCAACGTGTGTTAGGAATGACGTTGGCTAGTCTACCTCTTTGGTTAGCATTATCCGTCTATGGATTTTTTACCGTTGGCCCTCCAAGCTTGGGGCAAACAATTCAATCAGGATTCGTAGCTATTTGTTCCGGAGTAATCGCAACAGTGCTATTTTTCAAAGCGACCGATATGGTAAGAGGAAACATGCAAAGATTAGCTGCAGTGGAAGCCACCCAATCCATGGAGGTGCTGTTTACATTAATAGGAGAGCTTCTCTTTCTATCCATACCAAATCCGCACCTTATATCATGGATAGGTATGTTTGTTGTAATTATCGGAATGGTTTTACATAGTTATGTTTCACATATTAAGCGCAAAAGTAATTTATCTGAAAATATATTTTCTGCTGAAATTTAGAATGGATTTATAAAAAGAAACCAAACCACCGTTGACTTTTTGACAACGGTGGTTTGGTTTTCTTTAGTTCATCAGCCTTAGTGGTTTTGCCATCGCTCGTCTTGGTCGTATTGACACTTGTATAAATCGTGTAGAACAAGGGAATAGTAAATTTTGTTAAGGAGGTTGAAAATATGGGTGACCATTTAGTTCGTTTAACTGCTCCCGAAATAGGTGGGTTGTGGTCTACATATATTAGTGAATCCATGTCCATTTGTATGTCTAAGCATATGCTTAAATATTTGGAAGAAGGGGATATGAAGTCTCTCGTATCAGAATCATTAAATCTATCGGAATCGAGATTGAAGGAGATCCAAACTATTTTTACGAAAGAGAAATTTCCCGTTCCTAATGGATTTACAGATGATGATTTAGATTTATCTGCACCTAATTTATTTTTCAACTATTTTCCATTAAGTTATGTGTATAGTATGAGTAGTTTATCAGTGGCAAATTTTAGTTGGATCATTACTGGAATGGTGCGTGAAGATGTTCGGATGTTCTTTTCAAATTGCTTAAATAGCTCATACAATCTGTTTGACAAAGCAATCCGATTGAGTATTGAGATGGGAACTTATGACCGTCCAGCATTTATTCCATATCCGGAGCACATTGAGTATTTAACACAACGAGAAACGTTTTTATCGAAATGGTTCGAATCCCAAAGACCGTTAAATGTCTTAGAATTGACTGAGATTTTCTTTACCGTCGAACGAAATTATTTCGGATTAATTTTACTAACAGGATTTATTCAAATCGTAAAGGATAATGAGATAAAGAAGCATTTGATAAAGGGAAAAGAATTGACAAAAAAACAAATAAAATTTTTAAATGACATATTAATGCAAGAAGATTTACCCCAAGTCGGCCTAATTAACACCGAAATATCGACTTCTACCATCTCTCCATTTTCAGAGAGATTAATATTAAATTTAGTTACCATTCTAAACTCGACTTCGTTAACTTACTTAGGACATGCGCTAGCGGCAACGGCTAGGGTTGATTTAACAGTTGAGTATTCTAAACTGATGCTTGAAATTATGCAATATGGAAAAAAAGGAATGGATCTGTTAATTGAAAGAGAGTGGTTTGAGGAACCACCACATGCTCCAAATCGAAAAAAACTATCTGAATTGTAAAAGTTACAATCTTTAATGAAAACCCCCTTTCTATTCAAAAGGGGTTTCTAGTTTAACGGCAAAATAATTTCAATAAAGGTTCCTTTTGAATCGCTCCAAATATGTATGGTTCCATTATGGTTTTCAATGATTTGTTTTGAAATCATAAAACCTAGGCCAGTTCCGTTTTCTTTTGTTGTAAAAAAAAGCTGACCGATTTTTTTCAATAGAAGCTTTGGAATACCTGTTCCGGTATCCTTAAATAGAATTTTCACTTTATTTCGACCATACCTTTTCATTTCAATTGTTACGGTTCCGCCTTTTGGCATGGCTTCAATCGAATTTTTCAATAGATTGATAAAAACTTGTTTTAATTGATTCTCATCGCAGCTAATCATCAGCTTTTTATCATCATAATGAGTGTTTATCACAACATTCTTCATTTTTAGAAGCTCCAAGTAAATGAACGCCGGTATCATTGATGAATAGTATATCGTTGCCAGCTACAAGAATTGCCGCATCTGGTGAATTCTCCACTAAATTACGATAGGTTTCCTCCTAGCTTCATCCTCTGCTGTTTTTCGGACTGTAATATCTCTTAAAACACTAATTATCTCATACACCCTATTTTTCTCAGAATCTTTAACAATTCTACATAGTGATTCTACCCATATATAGGTACCATCCTTTTTTCGCAATTGAAAAGTCGTGTTAGCATTTTCAATTTTTTAAAAGCGACTATATTATTATTCGAAGTGACATTTAAAAGTAATAAAGAGTAATAACTTTGTAATCTCTGCTTAACCTTCATATGTTATAAATTAACTACGAATAGGAGGTTACTATGCAAATAGTGAAAAGAAGCATTGTAGTATTAGCTACTGCTGTACTTTGTCTGACTACCTCAGAAATTGCAGCAAATGCAGAGTCCAACGTAGATAGCTTAAAAAAAAGCATACAAAGTAATCAACATACAATTACAGAAAAAGAACAAGAACAGCGAGCTGTTAACAAAGAAATACATAATGTAAAAAACGAATGGGATGCCTTGCAATCTCTAATTCAAAAAAATAATAGTGATATTGCAACCATAGAGGATAAAATCAAATCTGTTAACCAGGTTATCGAAACAAAAAAAGAGGAAATTGTCGATCTTGAAGATCAAGTGTTGGCACGAAAGGATATTTTAAAAAAGCGATTAGTAGCTTTTCAAAAGAAAGGCAGAATCAATTTCATCCTGGATGCTTTGCTTAATGCGGAAAGCTTCGATGATCTCGTTAACCGAATTAATGCTATTTCCACCCTGATGTCGGCAGATAACGAAATATTGGATCAGCAGAGGCAGGATCTTAAACAGATAGAAGAAGATAAAAAAGAAATTGCAAAGCAAGAAGCAGAATTAACAGCTTCACGAAATAAACTAACGGAAAGCCAAGTAGCACTACAGACTAACTTGCAATCTAAACAAGAAGCACTAACTACTCTTCAAGCAAAATATGAGAATATTAATCAAGATCTTTCACAAGCAAAGAAAAAGAATTCAACTCTTGAGTCTCAAATCAATAGAATACAGGAAAACATTCGAAAAGAGCAGGCGAGAGCGAGAGCTAAGGAAAGAGAAATGACTGAGCAAAGCAGTACTGTCTCAAGCCCACAGCCAACAAGAGGAATAGAATTATATATGAATGCAACTGCGTATAGCTACCAAGATACGAAGGGACATATTACCACACTAGGATATGATATTCGTAAAAACCCTAATATGAAAATAATTGCAGTCGATCCTAAAGTCATCCCATTAGGAAGTAAGGTTTGGGTGGAAGGATACGGAATTGCGATTGCTGGTGATACAGGTAGTGCCATTAAAGGACATAGGATTGATGTGCTCATGCCATCCCACAAGGCAGCCGTTTCCTTTGGGCGAAGGACAATTAAAATAAAGATTGTGGATTAAGATGAAAACCGGTTTAACTTTTTTAGGTTAACCCGGCTTTTTTTTCGTGAGGTAAATGAAATTATAATCAATTAGTAATTAAGTTCCTAAAAAATTCTTTTTTGAAGGTAGAAAAGAACTTCTGAACATCCGTAACAGAATAAGAAACATAATCTCCAACCCTATGGATATAATGGTGGAACCTATAGTAATCAAGATAGTCATATCGTCTGTAGTATTTAGTATAAATGGAATGGAAAAAAGAGCGATACATGTTCCAACCAAATATATTTGGAACAAATTCTTGGCTTTATCATGTAATCGTTTGTTATGTGAAGCTGCTTCTTTTATTCCCATTAAAACTAACAATACAACAATCATATGCAATAATCCCACTAGTGTAGAATAACTTAGTGACCAGATCGATGGGGCTTCTTTTAGCCAATCATCCATCTTAATAATATTGGGCAGTGACAATATCACTAAAACAATGGACCCTATTTTCGCTTTTGAAAAATACCCAGATTGTGATTTCAAGCCGTTAAGACCGACTGCGGCAATGATGTAGCCGATTGGGCTTGGTGATATATTAATTACAAATAGATAAAAATTAATTAAAACAATGAGGAATCCCCAGAAGATCTTATTTATTTCCCTTGCCATGGTCGATTTCTCTCCTTTGTTTTACAATCTCATCTATCCCTTTTTGACTGAAATACGGTGAATAGTTCATCCAAATTGGAAAAGAAATTTCTTTTCCTTTCTTAGTTGTACCTTTTACATTCACAGCAAGTTGATAAAAATCATTTCCATTTTCGCGATTTCCAAAAGTAAATTGATATTTCATATCTAAATAATCATCTTTCTGCAATGGGAGCGGGAATATTTCTTCCTTTACTAATCGATCCTTCCCATTTTTCCACTCGGCTATCTTTTGGTCGTCCCAATGCCCAACGGTCATTTCTTTGTGAACCTTCTTCAAAGTTCCCTGATCCGTAATAACGTAAAAATCCAAACTATCTTTTAATGCTGTTGTAAATGGAATTTGGATAGATTGAATAGAGAGTGGTTCTTTAGCCTGTATTATTTGCTCTCCGGTGTTATCGCTTGATGATGCCGATGATAAAAATTCAATTGGAAGTTTTGGATGCGAGTCGTCGACAATCGAAATTTCCCCAATGGAGTAGGTGACTATTTTTCCATTTTTCAACTTAGCCCTTACCTTATCAAAATAAATATCTTTTTTTAATTGATCTTTTATATCATTTTTATTGATATGTACCGAAATCGTTTTTAAACAATAATACTTGTAATTTTTACAGCTGCCATCCTCATTGTAAAAGGAATAACCATCCATTTCTGGTATTGAAATTGATTGGATATCGTTGGTTCCATTCTTGTTTGTTAAGTAATGAAGCTCAAACATGTCTTCATCGGACCTAATCTCATAATAATGCTTCAACATAATCGGCTGGCTAAGTTGTTTGGATTGATAATAGAGGTAATTACCTAAAAGACTTAGAACGACTATGAAGCAAGCCATTACCAGGGCGAGTTTTCTCATATTTGCCCTCCTTCTCTCTCTCTCTTATATTAGCCGTTTTATTTTAGCACAATATTCATAATATTTATATAAAAATTTCCAATTTTCATAATGATTATTAATAATTAAAAAAAAGGCTTATCAGCAAGCCCTTTTCACTCTACAATATCTACATAATAAAATCGATTATCCGCTATTCTTTGTTCCCCGATTGTATGCTTAATGGGAAAGGAGAAAATCGGCCCATCAAATACAAATGTGTGGTATTCCCCATTTTCCCCACATATATCAGCGCTAGTTGGATAATCTTCTATGAATTGCGGGTCAATTTCACGCCCAACAAATGCAGGATCCAATGCTTGCGAATCTACACATGTCAATCTTGTTCGAAAACCTTCTGCAAAATACTCTTTTATTAAATCCTCCGGCTTCTCGCCCCAGATTGGGAATATGGGAGTCAATCCTGTTCCATCTAACATCTTTTCACGATATTCTTTTACATCCTTTAAATGAATATCCCCAAACATAATATAGCGAATTCCATCTTCTTTTATTCGTACTACTGCGTCTGCCATCTTTTGCTGATATATTTCATTACTGCAAAGGCTGGGGATTCGTACTTTTCGGAGTTTTACTTCTAATGAATCTGCTTGTTTTTCAAGGAACTCTTCGCGAACCCCATGCATGGATGTCCGATTGTAATCATCCGTTACAGTTGTTAATAAGGAATCAATTTCCCATTTTCCTTCTTTTATTAATCGATTCATTGCTAATGCACAATCCTTGCCACCGCTAAAAGAAACCACAATCTTCTCTTTCAATTCACTTTCCCCTTTTTCTTCGATTTAGTTTAAATTTAGCATATCTTTTTAACGAGGGAAAAGATTAGGGTTAAGTATGAAATAATGCTAACCTTCACTTCTCCCTCCATTCCCTTTATTTAGCATGATTTCAACTATCATTGGGTATTATAAAAATATTTATGATAAGGGGAAATGAATAATGAAATTAACACCTGAACAGCGAATCGAACTGCATGGCTTTAATAATTTAACAAAATCACTAAGCTTTAATATGTATGATATTTGCTATACAAGAACGAAGGATGAACGTGAGGCGTATATTGAGTATATTGATGATCAATATAATGCGGATCGATTAACGAATATATTAAATGCCGTTTCCGATATAATAGGTGCCCATGTTCTAAATGTTGCAAAACAGGATTTTGTTCCACAAGGGGCAAGTGTAACAATGCTCGTTTCGGAAGGACCAGTTGTCGAGGTACCAAATGAATCTTTTTCAGAATCTCCAGGGCCACTGCCAGACTCCGTTGTTATGCAGCTAGATAAAAGCCATATTACGGTTCACACTTACCCGGAATATCATCCTGACGAAGGAATCAGCACTTTCCGAGCAGATATTGATGTATCCACATGTGGAGAGATTTCTCCGCTTAAAGCATTAAATCATCTTATTCATTCCTTTGATACCGATATTATGACCATTGACTATCGTGTTCGCGGATTTACAAGGGATAAAACTGGCCATAAACTGTTCATTGACCATGAGATCAGTTCGATTCAAAATTACATACCTGACAATATTAAAAATCTTTACGATATGATTGATGTAAATGTCTACCAAGAACATATTTTTCATACAAAATGCAAGCTCAAGGATTTTGATCTTAACAACTATTTATTCGGATACACGGAGGATAATCTGTCTTCTACAGAGATTGAAGATATAACAACGAAATTACAAACGGAAATGGATGAAATTTTCTATGGGAAAAATATGAATGATGGTTTTTACTAAGGATTTTCGTATAAATTTTTTATTAGTCGATCTCCTTGAACAAGCCTATATAGGGACGAATAACTACTCAGTGAAAATAGATTGGCCAATATTACATTGTGCTAATTATTCTGTAGCCTAATTTCCCATTACTCAGCGCATGTCCATTACAAAAAGGTCTCTCCTACATAAAATATAGTAGACCTTTTGAAAGGAGGTGCTTATAATGGGATTCTGCTGCAATAGAGGATATAGTTATGCTATGCCAGTGAGCACCGGGGCTAATCCATTTGTTTTAATTGTTGTATTGTTTATTTTATTAATTATCGTTGGTGCTGCTTGGGTGTATTAATATCAAAATACCTCCTTTTTATGAATGAGGCGTCCCAGCGGCGCTTCATTTTCATTTATACAGGATTAAGACTTTATAAATATTTCATCGATTAGTAAAATTTTATTTATACATTTTAACCAGGCAGGTGTGGCTATTTGGACATCAAGCAATTGCAATATTTTATCGAAGTATCAAAATATAATAGCTTCTCGATTGCGGCAGATCATTTATTTATTACACAGCCAACCATTAGCAAAGTGATCAAGAACCTCGAAACGGAGCTGGGGGTTTCCCTGTTTGACCGTTCCCGAAAGCAATTAACATTAACGGATGCAGGAAAGGTAATATTGGAACAAGCAAAAATAGTGAATCAAGCATTTCATAATTTGGAATCGGAATTAGATAATCTATTAATACTTAAAAAGGGGAACATTAGAATTGGACTTCCCCCTATTTTTGATGCGCAATTTTTACTTAAATTTATTGGAAGATTTCACGAAAAATATCCTGGGATTACATTTCAATTGACAGAGGATGGCTCCAAAAAAGTGGAGGAGGATGTAGTAAATAATCTACTTGATGTAGGTGTTGTTGTCCTCCCGACAAATGATGAAATATTTAATTATTTCTCCTTTATGGAAGAAGATTTAAATCTAATTTTGCATCCTTCCCACCCATTTGCAGAAAGGGAAAAAATCGATTTAGTGGAGCTTGCAAACGAGCCATTTATATTATTTAATAAGGAATTTGTTCTTCACGATCGTATCATTTCTTCTTGTCACAATGCAGGATTTGATCCAAAAATTATCTCTAAAAGTTCGCAATGGTCTTTTATTGAAGAAATGGTTTCGTGGAATTTAGGGGTCTCCCTTTTACCAGAAAGCCTGTGCCACCAATTAAGTAAAAAAGTTCGATCTATTAAAGTAGTAAATCCAACAATAAGCTGGAATTTAGGAATTATCTGGGGAAAGCATCAGTATCTTTCCTTTGCAGCTCGTGAATGGCTTACCTTTACAAAAGAGGAGCTTAAAAAAGGAATTTAAGCTATATGCCATTCCTTTATAAATGGAAGCATTTACATAGATAAAAGCTATATTACATATAAAATATAACCATTTTACATACATAACGATGCGGCTTACACTTTAACAGTAGGTAAAAAAACCTTTCTCGTATTTCATCTTTGGATTCCAAACAAGAAAGGAAGTCGTAGTATGTACACAAAAAAAGTGAAAGAAAGTCGTATCGTAAATACTGCACAAGTTTTATCTTGTGATTTAAATAATTATAATACATTATTCGGCGGAATTTTAATGAAAAAACTAGATGATGCCGCTACCCTTTCTGCCCGCAGACACTCTAGAATTAAAGAATGTGTTACTGCCTCAACAGACTCGATTGATTTTCTTTGCCCTATTCATCAAACAGACTCCGTATGTGTGGAGTCATTTGTTACGTATACAGGAAGAACGTCTATGGAAATCTTCTGCAAAGTCATTGCAGAAGATATTATGACTGGTGAACGTCGAATTGCAGCAACGGCGTTTTTAACCTTTGTTGCATTAGATGAAAACAAGAAACCAGTGGAAGTACCTGGTGTAATACCAGAAACAGAAGAGGAAAAATTCCTTTACAATACAGGGAAAGAACGTGCAGAAATACGTAAGTTAAGAAGACAAAAAAGTAAGGAATTAGCAGGCTACATTACAATTAATAAACCTTGGGATAACTAAGAAAATCGTAGGCGCCGCAGCTCTAGCGTACGGATTTCGTAGTCTTCGACTGAGATAAAGGAAACACGGTGAGGTAGTTCACGAACCGATGTTGACTTATCGTAGGGAGGAGACGGAGAAATCCGCTAGCCGATAGGCGCTATTGAAATTGAAGTACAAATTTCACCTGGAGCTAGACATAGTCTACATTAGTTAAATAATTTTTGTGATGAAACACGTATATTTACAAATATTTCAAGGAGGATGGATGATGCTGACACTTACAAGTATTGGTGAATTAAAAGGAGCAAAAGATGAATTAGCGGAGCTTCAGATCTCATACCCTGTCCTTTACGAAAAGCTAGTACATGTTGTTAGTTTTACTAGAGCTTTGCAATTTAAATATCAGTACATGGGCAAATTATTAATGGATGAAGATGCAAGTCATATTACACCATCATTTGTCCAAGGTTCTGTTTTGCGGTTATATAAAAAAGAACTTCAAACATTGAAGGATGATATTGATTTTCCGGCACTGAAAAAAGTTTTTAAAAATATTAATAGTATCGGGTTTTCCCGAATCAGTTTATTAGTATTAGGGAATGCACCGGAATCTGTTGTTGGAGTTTCAATTATAAGATAAATTCCCTTTTGTCGGAAGTACCCAAACAGTCTTCTTCCCCACATCTCCATATAGAGAGAATTCAAAGGATAGTCAAAGCAGAGAACTTTAAACTTTATTCTCTGCTCTGAAATTTTTGTTCATTTCCATCGAAAATAAATCCCTTTTCCAAAATTCCCACGATTTCATCTGGAGGTAGTGGCTTACAAAAATAATATCCCTGCCCTAATTCACAACCATTTTCTTGAAGGAATAATGCTTGTTCTTTCTTTTCTATCCCTTCTGCAATTACATTGAATTTGAGACTATGCACCATATCTATAATAGACTTCATTATCGAACTTTGGTCTGCTTGATTGGAAATATCTTCTACAAAAAGCTTATCAATCTTTATTTTATCAATCGGTAGCTTCATTAAATAACTTAACGAAGAATATCCTTTTCCAAAATCGTCAATTGCTATTTGTACACCAAGCTGCTTCAAACGGTTTAAAATGAGGATAGATTTTTCAATATCCTGCATGATACTTTCCGTTATTTCAAGTTCAAGAAATGCTGCGTCCATACCGGTTTTTTCAATTAGCTGCTGCACTTTATAAATAAAGTCTTCATCTTGGAGTTGGCGGACAGAAACATTCACGGCGAGTTGAACTTTCCGTATTCCATTACTCATCCAATTCATGTATTGGCACATTGCTTTTTCCAAAACCCAATTTCCAAGTGGAATAATCAATCCTGTTTCCTCTGCAAGCGGGATAAATTCAGTTGGCGGAATCATTCCAAGCTTCGGATGGTTCCACCGAATTAACGCTTCTACCCCATTAATTCTTCCCGATTTCAATTCCACATTTGGTTGATAAAAAAGAAGCAACTCATTGTGTGCTAACGCCTTTCTCAAGCCATTTTCAAGTTCCATCGTTCGACTTGCTAATCCATCCAGATGAGCGGAATAAAACTGATATTTCTTCTTCCCCCATTCCTTGGCAAGATACATAGCCGAATCTGCATGCTTAATCAACGTTTCTTGGTCTACACCATCTTCAGGATACATACTAATCCCTATACTTGGAGTAACAAAAAACTCATTATTATCCAACTTAATTGGATTGGAAAATTCCTTTAAAATTCTCTTAGCAATTCGTTCTGTTTCCAACTTATTTGTATTTTCCAACAAAATAATAAATTCATCTCCACCTTGCCTGGAGACCATCCCTTCATTTTGGACGGCATTTCGTAAAAAAATTGTCGCTTCCTTTAATAATAAATCCCCGATCGTATGTCCCTTTGTGTCATTAATCATTTTAAAACGATCTAAATCTAAAAATAAAACAGCTAATGTATTACCATTTGAATTACTTAGAACCGATTTCAAATGACGTCTGAACAAATTACGATTCGGAAGTCCTGTTAAGGTATCATAATATGCTAGCTTTTCAATCGTTTTTTCTACTTTTTTGCGCTCGGTAATATCACGCCCCACTACATGCCAAGCACTTCTTCCTTCATATAAAATTGGCATCATAGCCATCTCAATTTCAAACGATTTTCCATCTAGTCGAACTACTTGTACCTCAAAACGAGTTTTTGTGATTTCTTCTTCACTAGATGTATTAATAAGTGTTTGAAAATTAGTTAGTGCTTCTGCTGTAATAAATGTGGTTAAGGGCTGTCCGACTAATTCACATGTATTGGTTGCCCCGATAAGTTTGCAGCCTGTTTCATTAATATAATCTATTTTGTTTTTGCTTGTTACTAAAATAATATCTGGTGACATTTCGACAAGACTGCGGTAGCGATCCTCACTTTCTTGCCGATCAGTAATATCAAATAATACACTGGAAAACTCGATTAAATTCCCGTTCTCATCGGTTTTTGGAAAACCTCTATCCTGAATCCACCGTACTTCACCATCAGGTCTAATGATTCGATAAATCGATGTGACAGGTTCACCTAACTGCAATCTTTTTTCCCTTACCTCTAAAAGATGCATATCGTCTGGAGAAATAACCTTCCTCCAAAGCTCGTGATCCTCGTAAAATTCATGCAATGAACGAGCATAAAGCTTCTCTATACCAGGTGTAATTAATATGGAATTTGCTTTTAAGTCGTGAAACCAAATGGCTACATCAAGTGTATCAAAAATATTTCTTAGCTTCTCATCACTAGTTTTTAATTCCTTTGTTGTGTTTTGAATGTCTCGTATTAATAAAAATAACAAAAACATGATTATCATGCTAAACGCTAAATGTAGTAAGCGCGTGATCCAGTTATTAACAGGATGGAAAAGCGCCTCAACCTCGTTAATTATTTCGGATAAAATAACAAATACACTAAAAAATATCACTTTTTGTTTTATGTTTTTTTCTTGATTTGTCATGTATGATTCTCCATTTATAAAGGCTAGAATTATTATTAATTTATCACTTTTAGGATTCCTCATACTATAAAGGAAAAAAATGAATTATCTATAAAATATCAGGAGGATTATTTTTAATTTTCACAAAACAAATGATATAATCATCCTAAAAAGGGGATTTTCATTGAAATGAGTTCAATTTTACGATTATACAAAATCATTATAGGATTAGTTGAGTTATTCTACAGTATTCCGATTTTAGGCGGTCTCATTATTCTATCACATGCTTGGAAGCCATTAGGAACTTTGATTGTTTTTCATTTTATCGGCTTAATTATTGCTTTTGTAGCCAATAGAGCGAAATCCGCGTCCGTCTTCGGTATTATTGGAAACATCCTTGCCTTTATTCCAGGGGTTGGGATGGTCATGCATTTCTTGATTGGTGTGGTGAATTTGTATCAGGGGATACGAGATAAATAACAAATACGCAGGCGCCTTGATCATCGACGTATGGATGGTGGAATTTGTTCTTATTGGATGGGGATGAGAGCTTACGATTCATCTAAGACTCAATCTTGGACAAAAGCAATACATAGGGGGGATATTATTGAGTAGAAAGAGAAAAATCAATATCGCTATACTTGTGGGACTATTAATACTGTTACTACCAATGTGGTTTTTCAACATTAATCCTGTACTACCTACGAATTTTTCAAAAGTTGTTGAAAAGAATATGCGTTCCGGAGACCACAACGATATTGAAAAAATCACTGTCTCCACACCTTACACACTAGAAATGAATTTGCAAAAAGTTAAAGCTCCACCAAAAGATTTTAAGGAGTTCGATATTAGCAATCAGGACACTATCCGCCATTTGCTAGATAATAAATTACGTATTTGGAATGGCGGGAATATGCCTACTTTAAGGGACTGCTATGACTTAACCATTCATTTTAAAGACGGAAGTTTCCAACGGTATGTTATTGCAGAAAAGTGGATACTTGCTGCAGATTTAGGTGGTAATCTAAGAGGTAAAAGATATAAAGTACTTGATAATACAAATGCTCTGTACAATGAACTTGTTTCATTTATCAACAATCATTCTAAATAATTTTATCCTACTTAAAAAGCGATTTTAAAAATCGCTCTTTTCAATGATAAGATGTTGATCAAAGACATTATTTACATAGATTTGGCATGAATTAGTTTTGAATCGGAATTCAATCACCGTTATATTCACAAATTTGTTCTCTTCATCGAGATTACCTATTAACCCTGGTAAGGTAATATCATTCGGATTTTATAATTTCGATATATCAATAAAAAAGGAAAGAGACAGGCTCTTTCCTTTTTTATCCTTATTACACCCACCACATATCTGCAGGTGTTTCTTCAATCAGCACAGATTTTAGGTTTTTCACCGCACGCTTGAAACCCTCTTCAATCGACATGATTGGATCTTCATGTTCAATGCTTACGACATAATCGTACCCGTATGTGCGAAGAGCGCTCATCATGTCAGACCATTCTTGAAGACCGTGGCCGCAGCCAACAGAGCGGAATGTCCATGATCTTGTTCTTACTTCGCCGTATGGCTGCATATCAGTAAGACCATACATATTCACATTGTCCTGATCAATGTAGGTATCCTTCGCATGGAAATGATGGATTGCATTTTCCTTTGCTAAAATTTTGATTGCAGCTACAGGATCAATTCCTTGCCACCAAAGATGGCTTGGATCAAGGTTTGCACCGATAGCATCACATGTAGCTTCACGGAGTTTCAATAACGTATATGGAGTGTGCACTAGGAAACCACCATGAAGCTCGAGACCAATTTTCACATTATGATCCTTCGCAAACTGTCCCCATTCCTTCCAGTACGGAATCAACTTTTCTTCCCATTGCCATTTTAATATATCAGCATATTCATTTGGCCATGCTACTACCGGCCAGTTTGGATATTTTGCACCTTCATGATCACCAGGTGTTCCGGAGAAGCAATTTACAACTGGTACATTCATTAAGGAAGCCAATTTTACTGTTTTCACAAAAACATCATGACTAAGACTCGCGAATTCTATGTCCGGTGAAATTGGATTACCATGGCAACTAAAAGCGCTAATTTGCAACCCACGAGATGTCACTTCATGTAAGTATGCATCTCTTTTTTCCTTGCTATCCAATAATTCATCCAATTTACAGTGAGCATCACCAGGATAGCCGCCAGTTCCAATTTCAACAGCCGTTAACCCAGCTGCTTTAACATAATCCAGCATGTCGGTAAAAGACTTATCAGAGAATAATACGGTAAAAACACCTAATTTCATCTAATATCCCACCATTTCTTAAGATTGTTTTTGTATAGATTGTTGTTTTGTAAATAGATGTAAATCCTAGTAAGGACTTAGTTTCGGGGCATCTTTTCTTATAATAGCTATTCATTCATAACCTATTTAACGATGTTTATAGGGATTTTGTCTTTAAAAGCAAAAAAGTTTAAGAAAAGAGCCTTTCTTAAAGTTGTACGCTTTTTTTCTCTTCATTGCTTTTGTAGATTGCTTCCATAATTTGCGAAACAAATAAGGCCTCTTCCGGTTTCACCATTAATTCCGCTCCATTTACACAAGCATCCACAAAGTTCCTGGCTTGACTGTAGCCATGGTCTTCTTCACTTGGAATCCATGTTGCTTCACTATTAAAAAGCATCCCATGTTTCGCAAAGTTCAACTTAAATGGAAATACCTCAAGTCCACCTTGATCACCGGATATACTAACGCTTTCCTTATCACTTTCAATATTGGCTGCCCAGGAAACCTCCAGAAGCATGGAAGCACCATTCTCAAAACGAATATAACCTGTTACATGATCATCAACGTTGAAGGTTTCGTGGTCGAAACTGCCCCATTGATTGACCTGGCCAGTCTGTTTGCTTAGCGTATTGTATGTAGTTCCGGTTACCTCAATCGGCTTCGGATTTCCCATCAACCATAGAGATAGGTCCAGTAAATGGCATCCATAGTCAATAAGGCTGCCCCCGCCTTGAAGATCTTTATTGGTAAAAACACCCCAACCCGGTACTTTTCTTCTTCGTAATGCTTGAACACGAACCACTAATGGTTCTCCAATTTCTTTTGCAGCCATGACCCTTTTCGCTGCTTGCGTTTCTTTCATATAACGGTAGTGAAAACCGATGCTTAAGACTTTGTTTGACTTCTTGGCAGCATCTATCATCGCTTGGCATTCTGCAGCTGTCATCGCCATTGGTTTTTCACAAAGAACATGGACACCTGCCTCTAATGCTTGAATGGATATTTCAGCATGAAATTTGTTAGGGGTACAAACAACAATAGCATCGACTTCCGAAAGCATGTCTCGATAATCTGCATAAGCATGGGGAATATCAAATTCCTCTGCAACGCTTTTGGCACGTTCCAAATTGACATCACTTACCGCAACAATAGATACTTCCTCTTTCAATTTTCGAAAAGCAGGGATATGACGACCAACTGCAATTCCACCAACACCAATAACACCTAAGCGCAACTTGCTCATAAAAGCACCTCATTTCAAGAAGGAGATAAGGCAAATTGATTCTGCCTTGAATCTCTTTCTTTATATATAAATATAGATTCTACAATACTCCTCATTTCACCTTTGTAATTTTGCCAGTTTCACTAGACTCCAGTGCTGCAAGAATTACATTCAGTGATTTCATCCCTTCATATCCGTTAATCGGAGTCTCTGTATTGTTTACAAGACTATGAATAAATTGATCAATCACATGGGAAGTATTTTGTCCGCCATCCTCATTCGACTGGATTTTTCCTAAATCGAACTTTTCCACTTCTCCATTTTTGTGTTGAATTATTAGAGAATAATCCGGATCTTCCTCTAAACGCAATATACCATTTTCTCCATAGATTATAGTTGAGTTATCTTCTTTGGAGACATAAGACCAGCTGGCTGCAAGCGTGCCGACAATTCCACTTTCCGTTTTTAAAATGCAAACCGCATTATCATCTACGGTTGAATTTTCTTTTGCCAACGTATCAACAAAAGCAGCAACCTCTACGATTTCTTCATTCAAGATATAACGGATTAGATCAGTCTTATGGACGCCAAGGTCGCCCATTGCTCCAATAAATGCTTCCTCTTTCTTAAAGAACCAGCTGTTCGCACCGTCAACGCTCCATCCTTCTGGACCGCCATGACCAAATGCAGTTCGGAAGCTGTAAACTTTTCCTAGTTTGCCAGATTCAATGAATTCACGCGCCTTTACATGGGAAGGAACAAATCGCTGATTATGAGCAATCATTAATTTTTTTCCATTTTTTTCAGCAGCTTCTATCATTGCCTTCGCTTCAACGCCTGATGTAGCCATTGGCTTTTCACAAAGTACATGCTTACCAGCGTTCAGAGCCGCTATAGAGACTGGTGCATGCAGATAGTTTGGAGTACAAACACTAACGGCATCGATTTCTTCGTTTGCTAACAGATCCTCATATTTGGTGTAAAATTTCGCACCATATTTTTCAGCCTTTTCTTTTGCTCGTTCTTCGACAATATCGCATACTGCTACAATTTCGGCATTCTTATTCGCTACATATTCAGGCAGGTGGCGATGTGTGGCAATACTTCCGCAACCGATAACGCCAATATTTATTTTTGTCATTTGCCATTCCTCCTTAGAAATATATGGATTTCATTTGCTCAATCTTTATCCCAGCAAATCTCCAGCTATCTTCATTACAATTTCTTCATATTATTTTTTTGAAATTTCCTCTAGTGGTTTAGCATTTCCATATACAGGTCGTGCATGATCAGTAGGTGTTGCCCACTGAACTGCGTTCGTGATTACTGTTTGGATTTCTTCATTGTGATAAGTTGGATATGTTTCGTGTCCAGGTCGGAAATAAAAGATTTTTCCGTTCCCACGGCGATATGTACATCCGCTGCGGAACACTTCTCCGCCTTCAAACCAGCTCATAAATATCAGTTCATCTGGTGCGGGAATATCAAAATGCTCTCCATACATTTCTTCTTTCTCTAATTCAATATATTCGTTTAGACCTGCAACAATCGGATGGCTTGGGTCAACTACCCAAATTCTTTCACGATCATCTGCTTCACGCCATTTCAAGTCACAAGATGTTCCCATTAATTTTTTGAATATCTTCGAGAAATGTCCAGAATGTAATACAATTAACCCCATTCCATCTAATACTCGGGCTACTACTTTATTTACCGTTTCGTCTGAAACCTCATCATGTGCCATATGCCCCCACCAAACAAGGACATCTGTATTCGCTAAAACTTCATCTGTTAATCCATGTTCAGGTTCATCCAATGTTGCCGTTTTCACTTCTAAGCCTTCTTTTTCAAGAAAGGCAGAAATGGCCCCGTGAATTCCATTTGGATATATACCCGCTACCACCGGATTTGTTTTTTCGTGGCGATTTTCATTCCAGACTGTGACTTTTGTCATTTTAAAACACTCCCTTATGTTGTTTGGTAAGTGGACAGCTACAATGTCTCCTCTAACCTTTATTAGCCTAGTAATTAATTTATGAACCTCTAAAAAAAGTATGCGAATGAAAGGCATCCGTTAGTAGAGTCTATTTAAAAGTTTTATAAAAAAATGGAAAGAATTCAATCTTCCCATTCATTCCTCTTCACCTTTATTTAAAGGTGCGTTAGACATTCTATCGATAATTTTGTGAGGAATAATAATTCGTTCTGGCTTTTTATCTTCATTTTCAAGTGTATCTAGCAAAGAACCGGCTGCACTATACCCTAATTGAAAAATATTAATATCAACGCTTGTTAGGGGGGGATTGGACAACTCTGCCAGCATAACATTGTTAAAGCTGACAACCGAAACATCATCAGGGACCATAATTCCTTTTTCAGATAGCATCCCAAGAACTCCTAGCGCCATTAAATCATCCATTACAACAAAGGCAGTTGGCGGCTCCTGTAAAGCCATTAAGGCTTCCACTGCTCCTCTTCCACCTTCTTTTAAAAACTCCTCATGAATAATGTAATCTTCTCGAAAAGGGATATTCGATTTACGTAATGCTTTTTCATAGCCAAGCAATCGATCCGTTGTCATGACAAGATTAAGGCTTCCACCAATAAAAGCAATGCGTTCATGTCCTAAATCTATTAAATGCTTCGTTAGCTCCCCAGCGGCACGATAGTTATCATTGTCTACATGTGAGATTTTATCTTCATATTTATATGGTTTTCCAATGACAGTAAAAGGGAAGCGAGATTGATAAAGATATTCCACTATTCTATCGTCCATACTAGTAGATAATAGGATGATTCCATCTACCCGTCGACCTTGCACCATTTCTACGACGCCATCAAATATTTCCTGTTCATTCATCCCAGTTGAAATATATAGAGCAAAACCTTTCTCATGTGCCTTAGTGCTAATCCCTCTTATAACTTCAGGGAAAAAAGGATTCTGAAACACCTTATCTGCTGAGCTTGGCATCACAAGGCCAAGCGCTTGGGTAGATCGGGCTGCCAAGCTTCTGGCGTTAATGTTAGGATGATAGCCTAAATAATCCATAGCCTCCTTGACTTTTTTCTTCGTTGAGTCACTAATTCGAGGATTATTCGCAATGACCCTTGAGACTGTTGATGGAGCAACTCCAGCCATTTTAGCTACGTCTTTTATTGTTACGGTCATGCTCCCCCCCCTTTTTCATAAGCTAATATGCTATATGCCAACATTAAATGTAGCTACACGTCCTTGTTCATTGAAGCTCATTTCTACTTTTTTTCCATTAAACAGTACATCTATTTCTTTATCCGCATCAAAAATAGTAAACTCAATCTGCATCCAGCTCGGTTGATAGCCGTTGTGTAAATCTTCCATGTTTATTGTAATCGTTTTATTTTCAAAATTACAGCTAATTTCTTTCTTCAAATAGTTACCTTTCTCATATTCAAAGGTTCTTCCGTCATCTTCATAAAGCTTATAAATACTTGCGCCCATTTTCTTTCTATAAATGTGAATCTCCATCGTCTCTGGTGATTCGGAAGTATTCTTTACATTGCTACTATGAGGAAGAATAGCTCCTTCTTTTACAAAAATCGGCAGTGTATCAAGGGATGCCTCCACCAATATATGAGTACCACCATTATAGGATTGTTTTGTCCAATAATCGTACCAAGTTCCTTCTGGAAGATAAACAATTCGATGGTAAGTAGTTGGCTTCAGAATTGGGGCAATAATAACATTTTCACCAATTAAAAATTGATCAGATAGATTAACCGTATTTATATCATTTGGATATTCCATTAATAGAGGTCTCATAACAGGTACTCCCGTTTTACTTGCCTCATGGAATAAGGTATAGAGATGTGGAAGCCATTTATATCTTAATTGGATATACTTTTTCACTATATTTTCGATATCTTCCCCAAACGACCAAGGCTCTTGTCTAACAGTATCAAGGCCACTGTGATTACGAAAATATGGTGTGAAGGCACCGAATTGTGTCCAACGTGCAAGCAATTCTCCTGTCGTATCATGTGCAAACCCTCCAACATCCGGTCCTGTAAAAGGAACACCGGAAACACCAAGATTCATACACATCGGAATGGCCATTGCCAAATGCTCCCAAAAACTACGGTTATCCCCTGTCCAAACTGCTCCATAACGTTGGACTCCAGCATATCCTGCCCTCGTTAATAAGAAAGGTCGGTTTCCATTATTTTGCTGCTTCAAAGCGTTATATGTTGCTTCCCCCATTAAAAGACCATACACATTATGCATTTCTCTATGAGTTTTGGCATTTCCATCATTTCCATGCATGACCTTAACATCCATCGTCTTTGTTTCGTTAAATACGGCAGGTTCATTCATATCATTCCATATACCTTCAATTCCTAAATCAGTATAGAAACGATGCTTTTCTCCCCACCATTCTCTTGTTTTTGTATTCGTGAAATCAGGGAAGGCACTATTTCCTGGCCATACATCTCCATAATATATTTTTCCGTCCATATATTCACAAAAATGGTTCCCGTAAACTCCTTCTTGAAAGGCGTGATATTCAGGATCTTCTTTCACTCCTGGGTCTACGATTGGTACAACCTTAATCCCCGATTTATATAAATCACTAACTAGTTGTTTTGGATTTGGAAAACGTTCTTGATCAAAGGTAAACACACGATAACCATCCATATAATGGATATCAAGATAGATTGCATCTACCGGAATATCTTTTTCTATAAAGGTCGCTGCCAATTGGCGCACCTCTTGTTCCGTTTCATAGCTATAACGGGACTGATGATAGCCAAGAGCCCATTTAGGTGGTATTGGTATTCTTCCTGTTAAGGTCGTGTATTGCTCCAATACATTTTTGGGAGTTGGTCCTGCTAGGACAAAATAATCAATCTGTCCCCCTTCTGCCCAAAAGGAATAGGAATCCTGCTCACTCTTCATATCAAAAACCGTTTTATACGTATTGTCGAAAAAGATTCCATGCGCTTTTCCGTCACGCAGTGTCATGAAATAGGGAATCGACTCGTATAACGCGTCTATTTCAGGATTATGTGGGGCATACACATCACTATTCCACATCGTCATCTTTTCGCCACGTTTATCTAAAAAGCTTGTTTTTTCCCCAAACCCATAGAAATGATCGTTCTCCAACATATCCTTATAGCAGATTATTTCCTTTTTCTCATTGAAGCCCATACCGCGTTCACTTTCACCTACAAGTAAACGACCATCTTGTGAATAAACATTCACTCGGAGTGGGAATTTCTGAATAACAAGCTTAAGCTCGTTACTTGTAAGGGTAATTCGCTCATACTCTTCTTTTAACTGATACGGAACATCTTCAGCATCTTTTATTAAAGCAAAGCTACTATTCATAAATGGTTTTTGGAAGGGATTCATAACAATCCTCACGATATCCTCTCGGTAAAAGAGAATATTTACAAATCCTTGCTCACATCTAATTTCTACTAAACTTTCAGTTTGCTCCAAAGACTCAAAATGACCAATATCATTATATGGTGAATTCTTTAATTGCTTCTTATTTCCAGGATGGATGGCAAAGCTTGTATCTTGCATGGTGTATACCTCCTATTTTAATAAGGCTATTTTCGTATAGAGTATTGCTTTTTCGTAACTTGATTAAATCCTAAATTAGACTTAGTTTAAGGGCATCTTTTCTTAAAAAGGATATCCATCCTTAAGCCAAATGAAGAAGTTAATAAGATATTTTTACAAAAGCAACACAATCTAAGAAAAAAGCCTTAGGCAAAGCTATTTTCAAAGAGGTTGTTCTATTGAAAAATGCATCTTCTCTCATATATTTAAAAGCTTTCAATTATTGTTTTTACCCTTTTGTTCCCCCAGCGGTTAAACCAGAAATGAGATATTTTTGCAGCGATAAAAATAGGATAGAAATAGGAATTGCAATTAGAACGGCTCCTGCGGCAAACGTTGTAAATTCATTTCCGAATTGCTTCGCCACTAATTGGTAAAGTCCAACTGCAAGGGTATATTTATCTTCTGAACGTAATAAAACTCCTGCAATAATAAAATCTGTGAACGGAGAAATAAAGCTAAACAAAGCGATAACAGCCAAAATCGGTTTCGCAAGTGGCAGGATTATTTGCCAAAATATTCGAAAGTGACCCGCGCCATCCATTCTTGCTGATTCATCCAATTCTTTCGGAATCGTATCAAAATACCCCTTCGCCAACCATGTATTCATAGGCAGGAGTCCACCTACATAGAACAAAATGAGACCAATATGTTTATCAATTAAATGTGTTTGTAATGCTAATACATAAATCGCAATGAGGGCAGCAAAGTTTGGTATCATTTGCAAAATCAAAAAGGTCATTAAACTATATTTTCTTCCTTTAAAACGATATCTTGAGAAAGAATATCCCATTAGGGCAATCATGAATACCGCTAAAACCATAGTAAAAAAGCAAATTTTCAGTGTGTTCCAATACCATAGTAAGTATTTACTCTTATCTAAATTAAATAATTCCTTGTAATGCGCAAATGTGGCATGCTTCGGAATCATAGATGATCCTGATAAACTATCGCCGGGATTTAAAGACGATCCAACGATCCATAGTACTGGATAGATAATAATCACTGCTACAATTGCCAAGATAATATAAGTTAAGGTTAAGCGTATGAATTTTTGTCTTTTCATATTCATTTACATCATATCCTCTTCTTGGAATGATTTCGTTCTTCTAAACTGCCAAATCGCTACACTTATAACAATAATCGATAGAATAAGTGTAATAGCAGCTGCTTTCGCATATTGCTTTGTTTCCAGTGTTAAATTGTAAATCCATGAAATTAAAATGTCTGTACCGCCGGCTGTTTGACCTGGAACTGCAGGTCCACCACCGTTAAATAGATAGATAATGTTGAAGTTATTAAAATTAAACGTATATTGGGTAATTAGAATCGGTGCTATAGAAAATAGTATCATTGGTAACGTGATTTTTTTAAATTGTTGCCAAATGGTCGCACCATCGACAGTTGCAGCTTCATACAATTCACCCGGAATTGATTGCAATACTCCTGTTACCATTGCAAAGATAAACGGAAAACCAAGCCACGACTGAATCATAATTAAAGCAACTTTTGTCCAAAACGGATCTGTTAGCCATGGAATTGGATCAATACCGAAAAAGGCTAAAATATCATTATTGATCGTTCCAAATGTATCATTAAACATTCCAGCAAATACTAGAATGGACACAAACGCAGGAACTGCCCAAGGCAAAATTAAGATGGTTCTGAAAAACTTCTTGAATTTCAAGTCCTTTTGATTCACAAGAACGGCTAAGAATATTCCAATCGCTATTTGACAAGTTGTAGCAACAAATGTCCAAATAACAGTCCATGAAAAGACATCAATAAAAGTGGAACGCCATATATCAAGCTTTACAATATCCAAAAAGTTTTTAAATCCAACCCAATCCACAAGTTTTGCAGGAGGAGAATGGTATAAGTCATAGTTTGTAAATGCCAATAACACTACAAACAAGATTGGAAAGATAACTACAAATATTAATAGAAACATACCAGGTGACAAGATTAAATACGGAAACCCCTTATCCACTACATTTCGATACTGCTGGCGTAATGTGGTTAGTTCTATACCTCGGTCTCTTTTTTTACCGTTATGAAAGGCATCGTATAGGTTAAAGATATATAAACCTAATCCAAAAACAACCACAATGAGAGCCAGAATCCCTTCAATTAATAGGAAGATAGAATTATCCCTAGGTACCTCAACACCTAATGTCACAATTCCCCATAATCCCATGTTTAAAAGGTCCTTAAAAACTACGATGAACGCAAAAGAAAGAATGAGTAAAATAATTCCTTTTATATATTGTCGATTATAAATTTGACCAAACCCCGGGATTATCGACAAAGCTACAGCAGATTTCTGATGTTTTGATTGACTTACTTCCATAGTACAAACCCGCTCCCCTTTCTAGGTAATATGTAAGTTAAAGTTAGTAACTCGAGGTGAATAACAACCCCAAAATGAGCTTTAAATGCAAACCTCTTTTTGGGGTCGGCATTTACGATGGCTCTATTCTTGAACTTTGTTGCTATTTTAATAAAAGCAACCATTTTTACAAAAACAGCCTCCACGAGAGAGAAATATTCTGTTCCTTACATGTTTTGTTTATTGGAGCATCGATGTAAAAATGTGAAGCAGCGCCTCATGAAAGAGGCACCGCTTTACATTTTAATAAAATCTTATTTTGTTGATGCTATTTTTTCATTAATGATTTTAACAGCATCATCAAGAGATTTCTTAGCATCCTGTTTGTTTGTCGCAATTAACTGCAAGGATTTAGCCATCGGATCCCAAACTTGGCCCATTTCCGGAATGTTCGGCATTGGAACTCCACGTTCAGATTGAACCGCAACAGCGTTTGCACCTTCATTATCTTTAATAATAGGGTCTTCCATTAAAGATTTAACTGGAGGAATTTCCCCTGTTTTTTCATAACGAATTTTTGCATTTTCAGGATTTGCTAACCATTCTACAAGCTTTGTAGCCCACTTTTTGTTTTTAGAAAAGGCAGAAACTTGCCAGCCTTTCACACCTACAAATGTTTTTGGATATTCACCATTCTGTAATTTAGGAAGCGGAGCAACACCATAATCAATTTTTGCATTTTGCAAACCTTGGAATGCCCATGGACCATCCATTTCAGCTGCTACTTTTCCATCATTCATAAGACCATCTTTTGCAGAACCACCGCTATTACCAACGATACCTTTAGGGAATAATCCCTCTTTATACCATTTTCCAATATACTCAGCACCAGCAAGTGCACCGTCATTATTTAAGCCAATGTCCTTCGGATCTAATTTACCGTCATTATTTTTGAAAACATAACCGCCATTACCTGCCATAATTGCATTTGCAAAATAGAAATTATCCCAAAGGGCTAAGAATCCATACTTTCCGTCCTTTGTGAAATCCTTCGCAAAAGTATAAAGTTCATCAAATGTATCTGGTGCTTTATTCATATACTTTTTGTTATAAATAAATACTGGTGTTTCTGTTGCCTTTGGTAATCCGTATAATTTACCGTTATAAGTTTCTGCTTGGATAGAAGAATCTGTATAAAGGTCAAGAACAGATTGGTCCACTTTAATCGGTTCAAGGAGGCCTTGTGTCGCTAATGCCCCAAGCTGGTCATGTGGAAGCGTCAAAACGTCTGGACCTGTTCCAGCCGGACCATCAAGTGGAAGCTGCTTTTGCATTTCATCCGCCATACCAAGTTCCTTGTATTCTACTTTAATACCATATTTTTCTTCGAAACTCTTAATTGCAGGCTCTAACGCTACGCCTCGCTTTTTATCTTCCCAAACAAGTAATTTTTCAGGTTTCTTTACATCATCAGCTTTCTTGTTGCCATCTGAAGAGCTAGTGCTCGAATCCTTTGGCCCACAGGCCGCAAGCATTCCAACAACAAGCGCAAGAGTAAATACTAAAGCTAAAAACTTCTTCAAAATCATTTCCCCCTTGTTTTTAAAATAGAAATCTATGAAAACGTTTGCACCATAATTATATAACCGAATGATTTTAAAAAGCAACCGTTTGCACAAAATAATTTTTTGTGCTATTTTTACTTAAAATAAAATTAGAAATAGTAAGATAAGGAGGATAAAAAATGCTACTGGAAGCAATTTATCACCGTCCAAAAAACAATTTTGCCTACGCATATAACGAACATACATTACATATTCAATTGCGGACAAAGAAAAATGATGTGGAGTCAGTAAGACTTTTATTCGGTGATCCATATAACTGGAATAAAGATGGCTGGATTTTTTCTTATAAAGAAATGACGCTTAACGGAAATGATGCGTTGTTTGATTACTGGTTTATAGAGGTTTCACCCGAATTTAGACGAATGAGGTACGGATTCGAGCTTAAAAGTGGTGACGAAACAGTCATTTACACGGAAAAAGGCTTTTTTGCAGATGCGCCATGTGACGATGTTGCATATTACTTCTGTTTTCCTTTTTTAAACCAAGCAGACGTTTTTCGTGCCCCAGAATGGGTGAAGGATACAGTGTGGTACCAAATCTTTCCGGAACGGTTTGCTAATAGTGATTCATCTATTAATCCTGAAGGCACTCTACCTTGGGGGAGCTCGGAACCTGAGCGGGATAATTTCTTTGGAGGGGATTTCGCGGGGATCATTCAGCATATTGATTATTTAGTAGATCTTGGCGTTACTGGCCTATATTTCACTCCTATTTTCAAGGCTTTCTCCAACCACAAATACGATACAATCGATTACATGGAAATTGATCCACAGTTTGGCGACAAAGCTACTTTTAAACGCTTAGTTGAAGCCTGTCATCAAAACGGCATTAGAGTCATGTTGGATGCAGTTTTCAATCATAGTGGATTTTATTTTGCTCCTTTTCAGGATGTGCTCGAAAACCAAGAAAGGTCCAAATATAAGGATTGGTTTCATCTAAGGGAGTTCCCTGTGAAAACAGCTCCTGTTCCCAATTATGATACCTTTGCCTTTACGGAACAGATGCCTAAGTTAAATACAGAAAATGAGGAAGTAAAACAATACATATTGGATGTTGCAAAATATTGGATAGAGGAATTCGATATTGACGGCTGGCGACTTGACGTAGCTAATGAAGTAGATCATGCATTTTGGCGGGAGTTTCGCAAAACGGTGAAGGATGCCAAGCCTGATGCCTATATTCTCGGAGAAATTTGGCATGACTCCATGCCGTGGCTTCAAGGAGACCAATTTGATGCTGTAATGAATTATCCTTTTACACAAGGCGCACTTGATTTTTTTGCTAAGGGTAAAATTATGGCAGAAGAATTTAAGAATGTACTTACCAATGTTATACATTCATACCCGAAAAATGTAAATGAAGTAGCGTTTAATCTCCTTGGCAGTCATGATACTCCAAGAATATTAACCATTGCAGATGGGAACAAAGACCGGATTAAGCTCTTACTATTATTTCAATTATCTTTCATTGGCACACCATGTATTTATTATGGCGATGAAATCGGTATGACTGGTGGACAAGATCCTGGGTGTCGAAAATGTATGATTTGGGATGAGGAGATGCAGGACCGGGAGCTTTTAACATTTATGAAAAAGCTCATTCAATTGCGTAAAAATTATTCTGCATTTCGGAATGATGCTGAGTTTCGCTTTTTAGAGGCAAATAACTCGACGAATCATATTATTTATCAAAAACAATCTGAGCAAGAGACGATCATTTTCGTTGTTAATAATAGTGTTGTAGAAGTAGAATTCCCATTGCCTATAGGTATTAGAGGTCTACAAGTGACTGATTTGTGGAATAATCAGCAAGTAAGCATACATGATAAGGTTATTTTACCGCCATTTGGGTTCACTATTTGGGAAATTCAGAGAGATTAACAATCTCATTGATTTTTAGAATATAGGGGGAATATTATTAATCTATTCAATCATTTCCTACTAAAAAGAGCTTCCATTTAGTTGTAAAACGAAGAAATATGGGGATTCCTTTTTCAAAAATATTATGTGGGATATTATTAATGAAATTATCTAGAATATATTGATCTGTTATTATAAGGCAAATTTTTGAGCAACCGGGGAAATTAATAACGAGTTTACTTGTGAGGTGCAAAACGGTAAATCACAAACTTAATCACATAGCAAATCACAGTATATTGCACAGTCAATAAGGCTTAGAGAGAAAAATATCTCTAATCTCTTTTTAAAATTTCCTTTATCTGACTAAATCAACCGTACAAGCTCATAATATTTTTTAAAGCGAGTTTGATAAATAAGCGGAGAAATTCCCCTTAATTAAAAAATTACACTGAAAACAGCTTAAATAGGCGGAGAAATTCCCCCTATTGACTCAAAAAACGTGAGTATTGGGGATTTTGCTTT